>NZ_JBFHDW010000169.1:0-5822 GCF_041584535.1 Actibacterium sp.
ATCAGGCCAACCTGCGGATCATCAAAGCCACGGCGCAAAAGATGCAGATCTCGATGGATCACGTCATCGTCACGGTGCAGGACCACGGCAACACCTCGGCGGCATCGATTCCGCTGGCGCTGTCGGTCGGACGGGCACAGGGCAAGATCAAAACGGGCGATCTGGTCGTGACCGAGGCCATTGGCGGCGGTCTGGCATGGGGTGCCGTGGTTTTGCGCTGGTAAATCATCGCTCAAACAGCGCCCTACAAGTTGTTGATATTGACTCGGAATTCAAACCTCCGCAATCTAAGGGCGGAGTTTGAAACAGGGGAACGGTATGACTGGCAAAACATTGACCCGTATGGATCTGAGCGAAGCCGTCTTCCGCGAGGTGGGTTTGTCCCGAAATGAATCCGCCGCTTTGGTCGAAAGCGTGCTTCAGCACATGTCGGATGCCCTGGTCGATGGCGAGACTGTCAAGATCTCGTCTTTCGGCACGTTTTCGGTGCGTGACAAGGCCGCGCGGGTCGGGCGCAATCCCAAGACCGGCGAAGAGGTCCCGATTCATCCCCGCCGCGTTCTGACCTTCCGCCCGTCGCATCTGATGAAAGATCGCGTTTCCGCCGGAAACAAATAACGGGGCCACAGTCTCATGGACAAAAAGTCGCCTGACGCCCTTCGCACCATCAGCGAGGTGTCCGAGTGGCTGGAAACCCCGGCGCATGTGTTGCGGTTCTGGGAAAGCCGGTTTTCTCAGATCAAACCCGTCAAGCGCGCCGGTGGGCGACGCTATTACCGACCCAATGACATGCTGTTGCTGGGCGGGCTGAAAAAGCTGCTGCACGAGGATGGGCTGACCATTCGCGGCGCTCAGAAAATTCTGCGGGATCAAGGCATTAAACATGTGGCGGGCCTGTCCCAGCCGCTGGATGACTCGGGCGCCACCGCATCCGTCGCCCCTGCCCCCGAAATCGACGAAGCGCCGATGATGCAGGACGCGCCGCAAACGCCCGAATCCGCCAAGGTGGTGCAGCTGACGCCCAAGCGCCCGAAACCGGCGTCCGAGGCCCCGTCGCGCGATCTGTTCGATCTGCAACCGGCGCTACCGCTGGATCTGGACGCGCCCGATGACGAACCGCTGGCTGAGGTGGCTGAAACACCCGCTGCCGCAGCCGCGCCGCTGGGCGCCGACCTGCCCGCATCCGACCCGCTGGATAACGAACCGCCCTTGGGTAAGCCCTTGGTGTCGCGTCTTTATCGCGCCGACGTGCAGGCCGCGCTGCGCAATGCCCCCGCCGCGCCGCTGCGTGATGTGGTGGCCCGCCTGACGGCGCTAAGCGACCGCATGAATGGCAGTGCATAATCCGGTGCAAAAACCCGGTTTTGCGTCTTGCCCCCGCGCGCAAACATGCTACAACGCGCCTCACGTCGGGCTATGGCGCAGCCTGGTAGCGCGTCCGTCTGGGGGACGGAAGGTCGCAGGTTCGAGTCCTGCTAGCCCGACCAAGTCTTCAAAACCGCCCGCGTCGGAAACGGCGTCGGGCGGTTTGACGTTAACGGGGGGAGCCGGATGATCGAATTTGACACCAGCATCGGGGTTTTGCCCGCTCAGGCGCTCGAATCGATGATCGAGGCCGGGGCGATCACCGCGACCCCGGCGATTCTCAGTGCTCAGGTGCAGCCGGCCTCGCTTGACCTACGGCTGGGCGATGTGGCCTACCGCGTGCGCGCGTCGTTTCTGGCCGGTGAAGGTCAGACCGTCGAACACCGTCTGGCCGAATTCGAAATGCACCGCATCGACCTGACCAATGACGCGGTTCTGGAAAAGGGCTGTGTCTATGTCGTGCCGCTGATGGAGCGGCTGGCCCTGCCCGACGATGTGAATGCCGTCGCCAACGCGAAATCCTCGACCGGGCGGCTGGACCTGCTGACGCGCACCATCACCGATGGTGGCACCGAATTCGACCGTATCCCGCAAGGCTATACCGGCCCGCTTTACGCGGAAATCTGCCCGCGCTCGTTCTCGGTCAAGGTGCGGCCGGGGATGCGGCTGAACCAGATCAGGTTCCGACGTGGTCAGGCGGTTCTGGATGACGCGACACTGGCGACCCTGCACAAGGAAACGCCGCTGGTCACCGGTGGCCCGGCGGTGATTTCCGAGGGTCTTGGTTTTTCCGTCGATCTGAAACCCGAAACCGGCAATCTGGTCGGCTATCGCGCCAAGCCCCATACTGGGGTGATCGATCTGGACCTGATCAACCACTACGACCCGGCCGATTATTGGGAGCCGATCCACACCAGTGATGGCCGGATCATCCTTGATCCCGGTGCGTTCTACATTCTTGTCAGCCGCGAGGCCGTCTGCATCCCACCCGACTACGCCGCCGAAATGGCGCCCTATCTGGCGATGGTTGGCGAGTTCCGCGTGCATTACGCCGGTTTTTTTGATCCCGGTTTCGGTCATGCCGAGGCTGGCGGCGCCGGGGCGCGCGGTGTTTTGGAGGTGCGCTGTCACGAGGCGCCGTTCGTTCTGGAACATGGCCAGATCGTCGGCCGTCTGGTTTACGAGAAAATGGCCGCCCGCCCGATCCAGCTTTACGGCAGCGGCATCGCGTCGAACTATCAGGGTCAGGGCCTGAAGCTGAGCAAGCATTTCAAATCGACCTGACGCGCGGCGCCCGGTCGAGTAGTAATTTATAACAAATTGTTAGATCGAAAAGCTGGTGCCGCAGCCACAGCTTGCCGTGGCATTCGGGTTCTCGATCACAAAGCGTGCGCCGATCAGTTCCTCGGTGAAATCAATCACCGCGTTCGACAGGAACGGCAGCGACACGGTATCGACCACCACTTTTTCGCCGCTGCCTTCCAGAACCAGATCGTCCTCGGCCACGTCATCCAGCCGGATATCGTATTGAAACCCGGAACAGCCGCCGCCCTCGACCGCGACGCGCAACGCCTTGCCCTGATCGGCGGCACCGATTTCAGACAGCCGGGCAAAGGCCCGGTCGGTCACTTTGGGGGGAAAGGTCAGCTCCATGCTGTAATTCCAGTATGTTATCCGTGTGGGCTTCAATATATGTAGGAAGACAAGAGGCGACAAGCGAAGGCAGATAATAATGCTGGCACCCTATGCCTGTGACCCCGAAAAATCGCGCGGGCGGTTGTATCCCGAAGTCGAAGCCGAATTCAGATCGTGCTTTCAGCGCGACCGGGACCGGATCATCCATTCCTCCAGCTTTCGTCGGCTCAAGCACAAGACTCAGGTGTTTATCGAGCACGAGGGCGACTATTTCCGCACCCGCCTGACCCATACGATCGAGGTTGGACAGGTGGCGCGGACCATCTCGGGTGTGCTGAACCTGAACCTTGCCCTGACCGAGGCCGTGGCGCTGGCGCATGATCTGGGACACACGCCGTTCGGTCACACCGGCGAGGACGCGTTAGGCGCGCTGATGGCGCCTTACGGCGGCTTTGACCACAACGCCCAAGCCATTCGCATCGTCACCCGGCTGGAGCGGCATTATGCCGAATTCGACGGGCTGAACCTGACATGGGAGACGCTGGAAGGCATCGCCAAGCACAACGGTCCGGTGACTGGTCCCCTGCCCTATGCGCTTGAAGAATATGATAAAGTTCATGATCTAGAGCTTTACACCCACGCCAGCGCCGAAGCGCAGGTTGCGGCGATCTCGGATGATATCGCCTATAACAACCATGATCTGCATGACGGGCTGCGGGCCGAGCTTTTTTCGACCGATGAGCTGGCCGAACTGCCGTTACTGGATCACTGCTTTGCCGAGGTCGACCGGATTTACCCCGGCCTGAACTATTACCGCCGCCGCCACGAGGCGCTGCGCCGGTTCTTTGGCATTCTGGTGTCGGATGTGCTGGCGGTCGGCAAGGCCCGGCTGGCCGAACTGGACCCGCAATCGCCGCAGGATATCCGTCTGGCCGGTCGCACTCTGATCCAGTTCTCGCCTGATATCTGGGAGCAACTGAAGGTCATCCGCAACTTTCTGTTCACCCGCATGTATCGCGCCCCCAGCGTGGTCGAAATGCGCAAGGTCGTCACCGCGATGGTCCATGATCTGTTCCCGCTGTTCCTGACCAATCCCGAACTTTTGCCCAAGCAATGGCGCAAGGATGTGGCCGACGCCAAGGACGAGACCGAACTGGCGCGGATCGTGTCGGATTACATCTCGGGGATGACCGATCGTTTTGCGATGCAGGAACACGCGCGTCTGATCGGCGGCGACTGACAGTGAAATCATGACAGCCGACACCGCCTCTCAAGCTCTCAGCCCGATCATGGCCTTCGCCCTGATCGGAGGTTTGGGCGTGGGGTCGCAATGGCTGGCGTGGCGGCTGCGGATGCCGGCGATCGTGCTGATGCTGCTGGCCGGGCTGGCGGTCGGTCCGGGGTTGGGCCTGTTCGATCCGGCGCGCGATATCGGGCCGCTGGTGGGGCCGATGATTTCGCTTGCGGTGGCAATCATCCTGTTCGAAGGCGGTCTGACGCTGAACCTGCACTCATTGGCCGATGCGGCGGTGGGCGTGCGGCGGCTGGTGATCATCGGCGCGCCGCTGGGTTGGCTGGCCTCGGCCCTGACGCTGCATTATGTCGCCGGTCTGGGATGGGAGGCGGCCTCGGTCTTTGGCGGCATCATGATCGTCACCGGCCCGACCGTAATCGCGCCCTTGTTGCGCACCGCCCGCCTGAAACGCCGCCCCGCCGCCCTGTTGCAATGGGAGGCCATCGTCAACGACCCGGTGGGCGCATTAGCGGCGGTTCTGGCGTTTGAAAGCGTCGTCGTGCTGCAAACCGCGCTGACGGTCGAACACGCGCTGATGGCGCTGGTGGTCGGGATTGGCTTTGCGGCGCTGATCGGGCTGGCGGCGGGTTGGGGCCTGTCCACGGCCTTTCGCCGGGCATGGGTGCCGGAATATATGAAAGTGCCAGCGCTGTTCGCGTTGTTGCTGGCGGTGTTCGCGCTGTCGGATACGGTGCTGCATGAAAGCGGGCTGTTGGCGGTGACGGTGATGGGCCTTTACATCGCCAATGCCGATTTGCCCTCATATGCCGAACTGAGGCGCTTCAAGGAACATGCCACTGTTTTGCTGGTCTCAGGCGTGTTCATCCTGTTGGCGGCGTCGATGAAGATCGAGACCCTGACGGCGCTGGATTGGCGGGCGCTGGCCTTTGTCGCGGCGGTGATCCTTGTGGCGCGCCCGTTTACCGTGTTGATCGCACTGGCTTTTTCGGCAATCCCGTGGCGCGAGCGGTTTTTGGTCGCCCTGACCGGCCCGCGCGGTGTTGTGCTGGTGGCGGTGGCGGGGCTGTTTGGCGACCGCCTTGCGGCCTTGGGCATCGCTGATGGCGCCCGGATCGGGGCGTTGGCCTTTGCCTTGGTAGCGGCGACGGTGGTTCTGCATGGCTTTACCCTTGCGCCGCTGGCGCGGTTCTTGGGCCTTACCGGGGGCGAGGTGCCGGGGGTGATGCTGGTCGGGGCGTCAAACTGGACCTTGGGCTTTGCCGAGACCTTGCAAAAAGCCGGGGTGCCGGTGCTGATCGTTGATGCAAACCGCTCGCGCCTGCGCGCCGCGCGCGAGGCCGGATTGCCGACCTTTTTCGGCGACATCCTGTCAGAAAGCGCCGAGGCGAATATCGAACTGGCCTCTTACGGCATCATCGTCGCCGCCAGTGACAATGACGCTTATAACACGCTGGTTGCCACTGATCTTGCGCCGGAATTCGGCCGCGAGAATGTGCATCAATTGAAACGCGCCGGTCAGGACATCTCGCGCCATGCGCTGCCCGCGACTTTGGGCGGCAAAAAGATC
>NZ_JBFHDW010000170.1:0-5741 GCF_041584535.1 Actibacterium sp.
CGGCCATCGCCGCCCTGCCGATCAGCGCCCTGGCCAGCGTTGACGAGGCCATCGCGGCCTTCACCGGCGGCGCTGACATCGGCGAGGGTGGTCTGACCCTGACCAGCCCGGAAATCGCAGAAAACGGCAACACCGTTCCGGTCAGCGTTTCTGCGCCGGGCGCAGCTTCGATCATGCTGCTGGCCTCGGGCAACCCGACGCCCGCCGTCTGCACCTTTAATTTCGGTCCGCTGGCTGCGTCGCAAAGCGCCTCGACCCGTATTCGTCTGGCCGGCACCCAAGAGGTGATCGCCATCGCGAAAATGGCCGATGGCAGCTTTGTGCGCACCGCGAACACCGTGAAAGTCACCATCGGCGGCTGCGGCGGCTGATTTAGGGAGTAATGAGAAATGGCATCTGATGTTAAACCCCGCGTCAAGGTTCCGAAAACCGCGGCAGTTGGCGAAAGCGTTGTTCTGAAAACGCTGATCAGCCACCCGATGGAATCGGGCCAGCGCAAGGATAGCAATGGCAATCCGATCCCGCGCTCGATCATTCACCGTTTTACCTGCGACTTTAACGGTCAGAACGTCATCGACGTTCAGATGGAATCGGCGATTTCGACCAACCCTTACTTCGAATTCGAAGCCAAGGTCGACGAAGCCGGTGAGTTCAAGTTCACCTGGTATGACGATGACGGGTCGGTTTACGAAGAGTCCAAGCCGATCGCGATCGGCTGAGCGACTGTTTCATCAATCAGGGAGGATACGCATGAAACTTACATCGCTCAAGGCAGTCACTTCGGTTGCGGCGATGCTGGCCTTTGGCGCTGGCATTGCCAACGCAGCTGAAGACACGCCTCTGGTCATCAATGGCGAGACTGAAATCGTGACGTGGACCAAGGCCCCCGCTCACATGGAGGGCATCGACACCATCCGCTCGGGTTGGACCTTCCGTTCGGAAGACACCCAGCAACTGCAGGTGGACGATTTCGACAACCCGGGCATGATCTTCGTGGACAAGGCGATTGATACCTGGAACACCGCGATGGGCAGCGATGGCAAATCCTGTGCGGATTGCCACGGCGACCCGTCGTCGATGGAAGGTCTGCGAGCGGTCATGCCGAAATGGAACGAGGCCGCTGGTTCGGTCTGGACCATGGAGATGTATATCAACGATTGCGTCACCAACCGCATGGGCGCCGAGAAATGGGGCTGGAACTCGTCCGAGATGGTCAACATGACCGCTCTGATCACGCTTCAGTCGCGCGGCATGCCCGTTGATGTGAAAATCGATGGTCCGGCTCAGGAAACGTGGGAGCAGGGTAAAGATATCTACTATACCCGCTTTGGTCAGCTGGAACTGTCCTGCGCCAACTGCCACGAAGACCATTACGACGACTGGATCCGCGCCGATCACCTGAGTCAGGGTCAGATCAACGCGTTCCCGTCGTATCGTCTGAAAAACGCCAAGCTGAACTCGATCCACAACCGGTTCAAGGGTTGCATCCGCGACACCCGCGCCGAGACCTTCAAGGAAGGCTCGCCCGAGTTCGTCGCGCTGGAACTTTATGTCGCCTCGCGCGGCAATGGCTTGTCGGTCGAAGGTCCGTCGGTCCGCAACTAAAAGACCGGCCCGTGCGAAAGACTTCGCGCGGGCCTTCTCTATTTCTAAATATTCAAAGAAACGCATGTAATAACTGATCCTGCGTTCTTGGCAAAGGGAGCATTCGGATGATCTCGCGGCGAGATTTCTTGCAGGCCACCGTGGCGGCATCTGCTGTTTATGGCGCTTCTGGCGTCGGTAACTGGTCCCGGTTGGCCGCGCAGCAAGTGCTGACGCAGGACGACCTTTTGGGCTTTGACACCTACGGCAACATCACCCTGATCCATGTCACCGACATTCACGGTCAGATGAAACCGATCTGGTTCCGCGAGCCGGAAATCAATCTGGGCGTCGGCGCGGCCACTGGTCTGCCGCCGCATGTCACCGGGGCTGATTTCCTCAAGATGTTCAACCTGACCCCCGGCACGCCCGAGGCCTATGCCCTGACCTATCAGGACTTTTCGGCGCTGGCGAAAACCTATGGCCGTATGGGCGGGCTGGACCGGGTGGCGACCATTCTGAACCACATCCGCGCCGACCGGCCCGACGCGCTGCTGCTGGATGGCGGCGACACGTGGCATGGCTCGTATACCTGCTTCAAGACCGACGCGCAGGACATGGTCAACGTGATGAACGCGCTGAAACCTGACGCGATGACTTCGCATTGGGAATTCACGCTGGGCATCGACCGGGTGAACGAGATCGTCGAAAGTCTGGATTTCCCGTTCCTTGGCGCCAACATCTTTGACGCCGAATGGGACGAGCCCGCCTACGAGCCCTACAAGATGTTCGAACGCGGCGGCGCCAAGATTGCCGTGATCGGTCAGGCCTTCCCCTATATGCCGATCGCCAACCCGAAATGGATGTTCCCCGGCCTCAGCTTTGGCGTGCGCGAAGAACGTATGGCCGAAGTGGTGCAGGAAGTCCGCGATGCCGGTGCCGATCTGGTCGTGCTGCTGTCACACAACGGCTTTGACGTGGACCGCAAGATGGCAGGGCAGGTCGATGGCATCGACGTGATCCTGACCGGCCACACCCATGACGCCCTGTCCGAGCCGGTGATGGTCGGCAAGACCATGCTGATTGCCTCGGGGTCGAACGGCAAATTCGTCACCCGTCTGGATCTGGACGTGCAGAACGGTCAGCTGATGGGCTTCCGCCACAAGCTGATCCCGGTGTTTGCCGACGTGATTGAGGCCGACAAGGATGTGGCCGCCCTGATCGACGCCGAGCGCGCGCCGTATGAGGCCGAACTCTCGGAAGTTCTGGGTCACACCGACAGCCTGCTGTATCGCCGCGGCAACTTTAACGGCACGTGGGACGATCTGATCTGCAACGCCCTGATCGACGAACGCGAGGCCGATATCGCCATGTCGCCCGGCTTCCGCTGGGGGCCCAGCCTGATCCCCGGCGATGCGATCACCCGCGAGGATCTGTTCAACGCCACCTCGATGACCTATCCGAACGCCTATCGCAGCGAGATGACCGGCGAGACCATCCAGATCATTCTGGAAGATGTGGCCGACAACCTGTTCAACCCCGATCCCTATTACCAACAGGGCGGCGACATGGTGCGCGTCGGCGGCATGGGCTATCACATCGACATCTCGAAACCGCAAGGCAGCCGCATCACCAACATGACGCTGCTGAAAACCGGCGAATCCATCGACCCCTCGAAAACCTATGTCGTTTCGGGCTGGGCCTCGGTTAATGAGGGCACCGAAGGGCCGCCGATCTGGGATGTGGTTGAAAGCTATATCAAACGTCAGGGCACGATCACCATCGACCCGAACAAATCGGTCAAGGTGACGGGCGCATGACCGATCACCTCAGCCAAAAGACACTTCTATCTGAAACGGAGGGTGCTGCGATGACAAACAGCTCTAACCCCTGGTCCACCCGGCGCGGCTTTCTCAAAGCCAGCCTTGCCGCTGGTGGGGCCGTGGCCGCAGGCGGGATGGCACATGCCGCCGGTGATCCGCTGATCACTGAAATTCAGCCGTGGGCGCAACAGCTTGGCGATGGCGTCGATGCCACGCCTTACGGTCTGCCGATCAAATACGAATCCGACGTGATCCGTCGCAACGTGCCGTGGTTGACAGCGGATCCGATCAGCTCGATCAACTTTACGCCGATCCATGCGCTGGATGGCACGATCACCCCGCAAGGCTGTGCGTTCGAACGCCACCACTCGGGCGCGATCGAGCTGCGCAAGGAAGATTACCGCCTGATGATCAACGGTCTGGTCGATACGCCGCTGGTGTTCACTTATGACGACCTTGAGCGTTTCCCGCGCATCAACAAGGTGTTCTTCCTGGAATGCGCCGCCAATACCGGCATGGAATGGGCTGGCGCCCAGCTGAATGGCGCCCAGTTCACCCACGGCATGATCCACAACATGGAATATTCGGGCGTGTCCTTGCGCACCCTGCTGGAAGAGGCGGGTCTGGATGCGGCGGGCGATCTGAAAGACAAATGGATCTATGTCGAAGGCGCGGATGCCTCGTCGAACGGGCGCTCGATCCCGATGGAAAAGGCGCTGGATGACTGCATGATCGCCTTCAAGGCCAATGGCGAGGCCCTGCGCATGGAACATGGTTATCCCGTGCGTCTGGTGGTTCCGGGCTGGGAAGGCAACATGTGGGTCAAATGGCTGCGCCGCATCGAAGTCACCGATGCGCCGGTGGAAAGCCGCGAAGAGACCAGCAAATACACCGACACGCTGGCCGATGGCACCAGCCGCAAATGGACATGGGTGATGGATGCCAAATCCGTTGTCACCTCGCCCAGCCCGCAATCGCCGATCAAGCACGGCCCCGGCCCGCTGGTGATCACCGGTCTGGCATGGTCCGGCCGCGGCGCGATTGAGCGCGTGGATGTCTCGACCGATGGCGGCAAGAACTGGCAGACCGCCCGACTGGCCCAACCCGGTCAGCCGATGGCCCTGACCCGGTTCTATCTGGACATCGACTGGGACGGTTCCGAGATGTTCCTGCAAAGCCGTGCGATGGACAGCACCGGCTATGTGCAGCCGACCAAAACCCAGCTGCGCGAGGTGCGCGGCCTGAACTCGATCTATCACAACAACTGTATTCAGACCTGGTGGGTCAAAGCCAACGGGGAGGCGGAAAATGTCGAAGTATCGTAAACTGGTGATCGGCACTGCGCTGGCAACCCTGATCGGCGCCGCCCCGGCGCTTGCCGATAAGCTGGGCCTTGGCCGTCCGGCGCTGCCCGAGGAAGTCGCGGCATGGAACCTTGACGTGCGCCCCGATGGCACCGGCTTGCCGGTGGGCTCGGGGTCGGTCGAAGATGGCGAGATGGTCTTTTCGGAAAATTGCGCCGTTTGTCATGGTGAATTCGCCGAAGGCTCGGGCAACTGGCCCAAGCTGGCAGGTGGCATGGACACGCTGGACCGTGACGATCCGCTGAAGACCGTGGGGTCGTATTGGCCGTATCTGTCGACGACCTGGGACTATGTGCACCGCTCGATGCCGTTCGGGAATGCGCAAAGCATGTCGGTGGATCAGGTCTATGCGATCGTCGCCTATATCCTGTATTCGAACGATCTGGTCGAAGATGACTTTGTTCTGTCGAACGAGAACTTTCTTGAGGTCGAAATGCCCAACGCCGGCGGTTTCATCGTCGATGACCGGGCCGAGACCGAATATCCGAAATGGACGGGCGAGCCCTGCATGACCGGCTGTAAGGACAGCGTCGAGATCACCATGCGCGCCGCAGTTCTGGACGTGACGCCTGAGGAAACCAAGGCCAAGGCCGCCGCCGCTGCGCCGGCTCCGGTGGAAGAGGCCGAGGCCGACACCGCCGCACCCGAAGCCGCCCCGGCGACCGGCGCGCCCGATCCGCAACTGGTTGCGGCAGGCGAGTCCCTGTTCAAGAAATGCAAGGCCTGCCACGAGATCGGCGAGGGTGCCAAGAACAAGACCGGCCCGGTTTTGAACGGCGTTTTCGGCCGCGCGGCCGCCTCGGTCGAGGGCTTCCGCTATTCCAAGACGCTGCAGGACATGAGCAGCCAGACCTGGGACGCGGCGGCGCTGGATGCGTTCCTGACCGACCCCAAGGCCTATGCGCCCAAGACCAAGATGTCTTTCCCCGGTCTGAAGAAAGAAGACGAACGCGCGGCAATTCAATCCCAA
>NZ_JBFHDW010000171.1:0-5695 GCF_041584535.1 Actibacterium sp.
TCGGCTTCAGCCTGAACATGGAAGGTGCCAACCGGTTCGCGGTTGATATCGGCAAAGTTGAGGTGCTGGCGCGCGGTCTCGCTGCCATCGGGTTCCCAATCGTCCTGAACATCGGCAATCGCGGCTTCAAGTTCAGCGATTCGATCTTCGAGCGAGATTTCTTCCCACATGTCCGCCTCGGGCGCCTCGACCGGTTGCGGTTCAACCGCCACCTCGGGCTTCGCGACGACTTCGGCTTCGGGCGCCGGATCTTCGACCACTTCGATCCGTTGTGCAGGTGTCAGCACCAAACGTTCGGGCGCGGCGGGTTTTTCCGGAGCGGGCGATGGCGTCCGCTGCTGTTCCGAGCCATTCGCAACCAACCGCCGAATCGACGACAGAACATCCTCGATTTCCATCTGTTTCAGCGGATCAGACATCGGCGCCCCCCTGTTCGGTCATACAGGTATGGTAGCGCGGAAAATCGCGCCACACAATAAATGGTAGGTCTTTGGTTACTTGCGGCCCAGCGCCCGCATCACCTCGTCCAGCTTTTCACCCTGAATGCTGCGGGTGGGGCCGGATTTCACCGAATTGTAATAGGCGGCGGGGTCATAGGTCGGAATGCCAAGGTTCAGATGCTCGACCGTCAACAGGCCCATCGACGCCAGCAGCGCGTAATAGGCGACATATTGCGAGGCCTCGGCCTGAACGCGGGCGGTGCGGGCATCCAGCAGATCCTGCTCGGCATCCAGAACGTCCAGCGTGGTGCGCGAGCCAAGGCGCGCCTCTTCGCGGGTGCCGTCAAAGGCCAGTTGCGCGGCGCGAATCTGTTTGTCGGTGGCCTCAAGCTGAGCCCGGGCCACGGCAAGCTGCGCCCAGGTGTTGCCGACACCCTGTTCGACCTGCTTGGCGACATAGTGCAGGTTGGCCATCGAGGCTTCGCGACCGGCCAGCGCCGCCCGTTCGGCCGATGCGATCTTGCCACCGGCATACAGCGGCTGCGTCAGGGTCAACCCGACCGACGAGCTGTCACCGTCCAGAATATTGTTGCTGCTGTCCGCATAGCCAACCCCGGCTTCGGCGGTCAGCTTGGGCATCCGCGCGGCGCGGGCGCGCAGCAGGTTCAGATCCGAGACATTGACCTGCCGCTGCGCGGCGTCGATGTTCGGATGGCCGCGGCGGGCAATTTCCAACGCCTCGGCCTGAGTTTTCGGCAGGCCCGGAACCCGCAGCGTGCCGGTCAGTTGCGACGGCGCATGACCAACGGCCAGCTTATACGATTCCCGCGCCACGATCAGCGCGCCCTGTGCCGCGGCCAGCGCGCTTTGCGAGGCAGCCAGCCGGCTTTCGGCCAGCGACACGTCGGTGCGGGTGACTTCGCCAACCTCGAACCGATCACGGGCGGCCCGCAATTGTTCGGTGATCAGACGGACGTTGTTGTTGCGCAAAGCGACATTTTCGCTGGCGCTACGGACATCCAGATAGGCCTGAACCGCGCCCAGAAGCACATTCTGCTCCAGCGCCAGCAGGCTGGCCCGGGTCGACAGCACTGTTTCTTTCGCGGCTTCGACCGCCAGCTTGTTCGAGCCGCCCTCATACAGGGTCAATTCGGCCCCCAGGGTGATCGAATTGTTGCTCAGATTCGATGCGGTCGGGCTGTTGGAATAGCTGGAACTGGCGGTGAAACCGACAATCGGCCGCAGCGCCGCCATGGCCGAAGCCACACCTTCGTCAGCAGCGCGCAACAAGGCGCGGTTCTGTTCCAGAAGGTTGCTGTTCTGATAGGCGCTGCTCAGCGCATCGGTCAGGGTCTCGGCATTTGCCGAGCCGACACCCAGTGCCAGCGCCGACACCATCCCTACAATCGCGCCACGAATTACCTGTTTCATCTGCTCTTTGCCTCTGCTTTTCGCAACCGGCCCGACGGTGCTTTGCCTGCGCCCCGCCGATCCGACCAGTGCAGGGCCTTACAGAACGAAGGCCCGCTGCCGTTCAAAACCGGGCAGAACCGGCGCCGACGCATTGAATGCGAAACGCCAGGCCATTGCCCCGTCAATCTTGTGTCCGATCCTGCATACACCCAGTGCCCCCTCCATGAACACTGCGGCAATACGTCCCCCCTCGCGCAGCTGATCGACCAGCGCCTGCGGCAGCTCTTCGATTGCGCCCTGGGCGATGATCACGTCATAGGGGCCGTGCTTGGGGGCGCCCGCGGTCAGCGGCGCCTCGATCACGGCGACATTGTCGGCGCCGCATTCGGCCAGCGCGGCCTCGGCTTCGGCGACGCGGTCGGCATCGTCTTCGACGGCAACCACGGCTTCGGCCATGCGGGCGATGACGGCCGAGGAATAGCCCATGCCGCAGCCCAGATCGAGAACCAGCTCATCGGGTTGAATGGCCAGAACGTCCAGCATCTTGGCCAGCGTCCGGGGTTCCAGAACCACACGGCCACCGCCCAGATCGACGTTTTCGCCCATATATGCCGCCTCTCGCTTGGCAGCCGGCACGAAGTTTTCGCGCGGCACAGCCAGCATGGCGTCGATGATCGGGAATTTTGTTACGTCTGAGGGGCGAACCTGAGTATCGACCATCATCCGGCGGCGGGTGGCGTAATCTGTCATAGGACTAAACTCTTTGGTCTAGTTAAAGTCTTGACCGTCATGCCACAGAAAATCGGGCTGGGCAACATGCGCGGGGCGCCACAATTGCGCGGGAACACGCATTTCTGGCCCACCGTTGCCCTGCTGATCCGGCAAGCGCCGGTTTCGGTCCCGATCCAAGCCGCCAGCACCCCGCCGGGCAGCGCCCGAACCGCCCCGGCAATGGCGCCCGCCAACCGCATTTTCCGCCCTGATCGCGCCTTGACGGAGCATCGGCGCTGATCTAGGAAGCACGGCACGGCGTCATGGCAGAGTGGTGATGCAACGGATTGCAAATCCGTGAACTCCGGTTCGATTCCGGATGACGCCTCCAAAATCCCCGCACATCCCCCCGACCGCGCCCGGAACCGCATCAATAGATATAGCGGATCTGGTCGGTCCAATAGCGTTCCATCCGGCGCAGGGCGGTGGTGATGTCGTCCAGCCCTTCGTGACCGATCACGCCCTTGGTTTGCAGACCCTCAGCGTGGCGTGCGAACAGACCGGCGACCACGTCGCGCACCTGTCGCCCCTTGGCCGTTAGCCGCACCCGCACCGAGCGGCGGTCGATTTCGCAGCGCTCGTGATGCATATAGCCCAGCTCGACCAGCTTTTTCAGGTTATAGGACACGTTCGAGCCTTGGTAATAACCGCGGCTTTTCAACTCGCCCGCAGTGACCTCGTTCTCGCCGACATTGAACAGCAGCAGGGCCTGCACCGGATTGATTTCCAGCAGCCCCACCCGTTCGAATTCATCCTTGATGACATCCAGCAACAGCCGATGCAGACGCTCGACCAGCGCCAGCGCCTCGAGATAGCCGGTGAAAAACCCATGCTGGCCGGTGGCGGTGAAAGGAATCTGGATACTCATGCTCTACTCCGTCCGAAATCGTCAAAGACAGAGCTACGGGCCGAGGTCCGAACATTTGGTTAAAATGAGAACAAAACTAGATCAAATGTGAATTATCTTGCGCCGGCATGGACGGCGATCCGCTCGATCAGAGCCGAAAACCGGGCCGGTGCGGGCATCTGCCCCGACACCCATTGATAGAGGTCCTGATCGTTTTCCTCCATCAGCGCCTCCAGTTCATCCAGCGCCCCGACATCCAGATCCGGCAGGTAGGCGCGGGCGTAATTGCCAAGGATGATGTCCATTTCCTTGATGCCGCGATGGGTGGCGCGCATCAGCACCCGCTTCAGCCGGTTTTCATGGGTTTCGGTCATTGTCATCCTCTTGCGTCACCGCCACCCGCAAGCGGCGTTCCAAATTTTCGATCTGCCGCGCCAAGGCGGCCAGCGCGACCTGAGCCTCGTGCAGTTCCGCCAACAGCGCGGCGGTATCCCCCGCGATGTGCCTGCCGACGTGCCGCGCGTCAAGCCCGTCGCCCTCGCCGGTCAGCAGCCACATGATCGACACGTTCAGAACCCCGGCCAGCATCTGTAACTTGTTGGCGCGCGGTTCGGACACGTCATCCTCCCAGCCACGCAGGGTTTTCAGCCGCACACCCAGCCGCGCCGCCAGATCCATCTGGCCGAGGCCCATCGCAAGCCGCGCATCGGTCACACGATCGCCAAACGTGGCCTTTTCGTCGGAATACCAGTCCGTTCCGGGGTCATTTTCCACAGACATTGCCTTGTTTCAACCGATCCCGCTTGAACGGGTTTCAGCGTCATCCTATGAGAGACGCGACTTGTTTTCAAACCGGAGCTTCCGCAATGCCCTTCCTCTCCGAGACTCTCGCCCGCGTAAAACCGTCGCCGACGATCGCGGTGACCAACATGGCCGCCGATCTCAAGGCGGCTGGCAAGGACGTTATCGGGCTGGGCGCAGGCGAGCCGGATTTCGACACGCCGCAGAATATCAAGGACGCCGCGAAAGCCGCGATCGACGCGGGCAAGACCAAATACACCGCCGTCGACGGCATCCCCGAGCTGAAAAAAGCGATCTGCGCCAAGTTCAAACGCGACAACGGGCTGGATTATGAACCCGCGCAAGTGACCGTCGGAACCGGCGGCAAGCAGGTGCTGTATAACGCGCTGATGGCGACGCTGAACCCCGGCGACGAAGTGATCATCCCGGCGCCCTATTGGGTCAGCTATCCCGACATGGTGCTGCTGGCCGGCGGCACCCCGGTCGCGGTCGAAGCAACGCTGGAGAACAACTTCAAACTGACCGCCGATCAGCTTGAGGCCGCGATCACCCCCAAGACCAAATGGTTCATCTTCAACTCGCCCTCGAACCCGACTGGCGCCGGTTACACCTGGGACGAACTGAAGGCCCTGACCGATGTGCTGATGCGCCACCCGCATGTCTGGGTGATGTCGGACGATATGTATGAACATCTGGTCTATGACGATTTCAAATTCTGCACCCCCGCCGAGGTCGAGCCGGGTCTTTATGACCGCACCCTGACCTGCAACGGCGTGTCCAAGGCCTATGCCATGACCGGCTGGCGCATCGGCTATGCCGCAGGCCCGAAAGAGGTGATCAAGGCCATCGGCAAGATCCAGTCACAATCGACTTCGAACCCCTGCACCATCAGCCAATGGGCCGCGGTCGAGGCGCTGAACGGCACCCAGGATTACATCCCGGTCAACAACGAGATGTTCAAACGCCGCCGCGATCTGGTGCTGGACATGCTGAACGCCGCCCAAGGCATCACCTGCCCGAAACCCGAAGGCGCGTTCTATGTCTATCCGTCGATCGCTGGCTGCATTGGCAAGACCAGCCCGGCTGGCGTGAAGATCGATAATGACGAGACCTTCGCCAAGGCGCTGTTGGAAGAGCGTGGCGTGGCAGTGGTGTTCGGCGCGGCTTTCGGGCTTTCGCCGAATTTCCGTGTCAGCTACGCTACTTCGGACGAAAACCTCAAAGAGGCCTGCACCCGCATTCAGGATTTCTGTGCCTCGCTGACCTAAGGGGACTGCATGTCCGGCGATCTGCCCGAATATTATTTTCGCGTCCGTGAAAACGGGGCGCTGGTGTTCCGGATTGATACCGAGAACCGCCAGCGCCGGATCGAGATGGATCAGATCGCCATCATCAACGTCAAGAATGGCGAGATCAAACCCCA
>NZ_JBFHDW010000172.1:0-5673 GCF_041584535.1 Actibacterium sp.
GGCGTTGTGAACTTTGCTCACGGTGCGATTTTCATGCTGGGCGCGTTCTGCGCGGTTACACTCAGCAAGCTGTTCAACCTCTCGTTCGAGGTGGTTGACCCGACCAGAAAAGACTTTCTCGGCAACCCGATGATGGTCAAAACCCCCTATCTTGAGGGTTGGTTTGGCCCCGATGTCGGTGGGACCCTGATCGACTGGGCAGTGCCCTTGTCCATCATTTTTGCCATTCCGATCATGATCGGCGTCGGCTTTGCGATGGAACGCGGCCTGATCAAGCATTTCTACAAACGCCCGCATGCCGACCAGATCCTTGTGACCTTCGGTCTGGCCATCGTTCTGCAGGAAGTCATCAAGCACTTCTTCGGCGCGAACCCGATCCCGACCCCCGCCCCCGAGGCGTTCAAGGGCTCGGCCGATCTGGGCATTCTGATCGGTATGGACCCGAACGTGGTGATCTATCCGATCTGGCGCATGATCTATTTCTTCTTTGCAGCCATCATCATCGGTCTGGTTTTCGCCTTCCTGCAGTTCACCACCTTCGGGATGGTCGTGCGCGCCGGTATGGCCGACCGTGAAACCGTTGGTCTGCTGGGTATCAACATCGACCGCCGCTTTACCCTGATGTTCGGCATTGCTGCCGCCGTCGCCGGTCTGGCGGGTGTGATGTACACGCCGATCAACTCTCCAAACTATCACATGGGTATGGATTTCCTTGTGCTCAGCTTCGTCGTCGTCGTCGTCGGCGGCATGGGCAGTCTGCCGGGCGCCGTTCTGGCGGGCTTCATGCTTGGCATTCTGGAAAGTTTCGCTTCGATGAACGCGATCAAGGGCCTGCTGCCCGGGATCGACCAGATCATCATCTATGTGGTTGCGATCATCATCCTGCTGACCCGGCCCCGTGGCCTTATGGGTCGCAAAGGCGTGATGGAGGAGTAAGCAATGTTCGGTCTAGAAAAACATGACAAGACACTGATGATTGTGGTGGCGATCCTTGCGTTCGCTGCCCCCTTCATCCTGAACCCTTTCCCGACCGGTAGCGGTCTGGCGCAATTCAACGCGGGTTATCCCGACTTGATGCAGCGTTTCGTGATCTTCGGGATTTTCGCCATCGGCTTTAACATCCTGTTCGGCCTGACCGGCTATCTGTCCTTCGGTCACGCCGCGTTCCTGGGTGTGGGGTCCTATTCCGCGGTGTGGATGTTCAAGCTGCTCAGCATGAACGTGCTGCCCGCGATCATCCTCAGCGTCATCGTCGCCGGGGTGTTCAGCCTGCTGATCGGCTTTGTGTCGCTGCGGCGTTCTGGGATTTACTTTTCGATCCTGACGCTGGCCTTCGCGCAGATGTCGTTCAACCTGGCCTATTCGGTTCTGACGCCGATCACCAACGGTGAGACCGGTCTGCAGATCACCCTGAAAGACCCGCGTATTCTGGGCACTCAGGCGGCTGCGGACGGTTCGATTCCGGTGACCAATCTGTTCGGCGCCGAAATGCGCTCGACCTATGAGCTGGTGATCGGGCCGTGGGACTTCCAGTTCAACGTCGGGTATTACCTGTGCGCCATCATCATGCTGGCATCGTTCTATGTCGCGATCCGCATCTTCCGGTCGCCGTTCGGCATGATGCTGCGCGCGGTGAAAACCAACCAGACCCGGATGAACTATACCGGCCTGAACACCCGCCCCTACACTTTGGCGGCGTTCGTGATCTCGGGCATGTATGCCGGTCTGGCCGGTGGTCTGCTGGCCTCGATGGACCCGCTGGCGGGTGCAGAGCGGATGCAGTGGACGGCTTCGGGCGAGGTGGTGATCATGACCATTCTCGGCGGCGCCGGCACGTTGCTGGGTCCGATTCTGGGCGCGGGCGCGATCAAGTATTTCGAGAACATCTTCTCGAAGATCAACGAAAACGTCCTGCATGACTGGTTCTCGTGGTTGCCCGGTGGCGTCGAAGATTTCGTCGTCTGGGTTCTGTCGCGCTTTACCGGCGACGGCTGGCACCTGACCTTGGGCCTGATGTTCATGCTGGTCGTGATCTTCCTGCCCGGCGGCCTGATGGAAGGCGGCAACCGCATTCGCGCCCGCCTGAAAAGCAAAGGCGGCGATGGCGGCAAAGACCCCGAGCATCACCCCAAAGAAACGCCCCATGTGGCCGAATAAGGAGAACTGATTATGGGTATCCTTGATGTCAAAGGTGTGGGCAAACGCTTCGGCGGCCTGCAAGCCTTGAGCGACGTGAACCTGTCGGTTCACCAGAACACCGTGCACGCGATTATCGGCCCCAACGGGGCTGGTAAATCCACGCTGCTGAACTGTCTTGTCGGCAAGCTGATCCCGGACACCGGGTCGGTGATGTTCGACGGTCAGTCGGTGCTGGGTCGCAAGCCGTATGAGATCAACCAGATGGGGATTTCCCGCGTGTTCCAGACCCCCGAGATCTTTGCCGATCTCTCGGTCATGGAAAACGTGCTGATCCCCTGCTTCGCCCGTCAGGACGGCGCGTTCAAGCTGAACGCGATTCAGTCGGTCGCCAGCAACAAGGAAATGGCTGAAAAAGCCATGCAGATGCTGGAAGACGTGAAAATGGCTGACAAGCGGAACATGATCGCGTCGGCCATGTCGCGGGGCGACAAACGCCGTCTGGAAATGGCGATGTGTCTGGTGCAGGAGCCGCGGCTGCTGCTGCTTGACGAACCGACCGCAGGTATGGCGCGCGCTGATACCAACAACACGATCGACCTTCTGAAGGAGATCAAGGAAAAGCGCGATATCACCATGGCGATCATCGAACACGACATGCACGTCGTGTTCTCGCTGGCCGACCGGATCACGGTTTTGGCACAGGGCACGCCCCTGGTCGAAGACGTGCCGGAAAATATCAAAGGTCATCCGAAAGTGCGGGAAGCCTATCTTGGCGAAGCCCACTAAGGTGCGCGGAAAGGAAACGCTATGAACGTCAAACCTGACTTTACCAAGAACGCAAACGTGGCGACCACCGCACCGGCCTATCTGTCGGTGTGGGATCTGCATGCCTATTATGGTGAAAGCTATATCGTGCAGGGCGTGTCGTTCAACGTCCACGAGGGCGAGATCCTTGCCCTTCTGGGCCGGAACGGCGCCGGGAAAACCTCGACCCTGCGGGCCATCGCCCGTCTGGACAGCCCGCAAGCCACGGCTGGCGAAATCTGGCTGGACCACCAGCCGCTGCACCTGATGAAGTCGTACGAGGCTTCGGCAGTCGGCATGGCTCTGGTTCCCGAAGACCGGCGGATCATCCCCGGCCTGACCGTCGAAGAGAACCTGCAGCTGGCGCAGATCGCGCCGCCGATCGGCTGGTCGCTGGAACGTCTTTATGAACTGTTCCCGCGTCTGGGCGAGCGCCGCAAGCAAGAGGGCGTGACCCTTTCGGGCGGCGAACAGCAGATGCTGGCCATCGCGCGGGCACTGGCGCGGGACATCAAGGTTCTGCTGTTGGACGAACCTTACGAAGGTCTGGCCCCGGTTATCGTGGACGAGATCGAGAAAACCCTGATCCATATTAAGGAACAGGGCATTACGACCGTAATTGTTGAGCAAAATGCCGTCAGGGCACTGGAATTGGCAGACCGAGCCGTTATTCTCGACATTGGTCAGATCGTCTTTGACGGCACGGCCGCAGAAGTCTTGGAGAACGAAGAACTGCGCGCCGAATATCTGGCAATCTAACAAATGATGTGCCCGGGGTCCGGCCCGGGCACGTCTTATAAAATCTATAAAGTCTCATGAATCGGGGGAGATGACCCATGAGTGACAATACCTATCCGCCCAGCGCCGACGTGGTGGCTCACGCCCATATCGACGCTGCGAAATATGACGAAATGTATGCTGCATCGATCAGTGATCCCGATGCGTTCTGGGGGGAGCATGGCAAGCGTCTGGACTGGATCAAGCCCTACACCAAGGTCAAGAACACGTCGTTCAAACCGGGTGAGGTCTCGATCAAGTGGTTCGAAGACGGCACGCTGAACGTCGCGGCCAACTGTATCGACCGCCATCTGGAAACCCGTGGCGACCAGACCGCGATCATCTTTGAACCCGATGATCCGAACGAAGAAGCCCAGCACATCACCTACAAGGCGCTGCACAAAAGCGTCTGTAAGATGGCCAACATTCTGGAAGACATGGGCGTGCGCAAGGGCGACCGCGTCGTTCTGTATCTGCCGATGATCCCCGAGGCCGCCTATGCGATGCTGGCCTGTGCCCGTATCGGCGCCATCCACTCGATCGTGTTCGCGGGTTTCTCCCCCGACGCACTGGCCGCCCGGATCAACGGCTCGGACGCGAAGGTCGTGATCGTTGCGGACGAAGCCCCGCGCGGTGGCCGCAAGACCCCGCTGAAATCGAATGCCGATGCCGCCCTGCTGCACTGCAAGGACACAGTGAAATGCCTTGTGGTCAAGCGCACCGGTGGTCAGACCACCTGGATCGACGGCCGCGACTATGACTATAACGAAATGGCGCTGGAAGCTGACGATTACAGCACACCGGCCGAGATGAACGCCGAAGACCCGCTGTTCATCCTGTATACCTCGGGTTCGACCGGCCAGCCGAAAGGCGTCGTGCATTGCACCGGCGGCTATCTGCTGTTTGCCGCAATGACCCATGAATACGTGTTCGATTATCACGAAGGCGACATCTACTGGTGCACCGCTGACGTGGGTTGGGTGACCGGCCACTCGTATATCGTCTATGGCCCGCTGGCCAATGGCGCGACCTCGGTCATGTTCGAAGGCGTTCCGACCTATCCGGATGCCAGCCGGTTCTGGGAAGTCTGCGAAAAGCACAAGGTCAACCAGTTCTACACCGCCCCCACCGCGCTGCGCGCGCTGATGGGTCAGGGCAACTCGTTCGTGGAAAAATGCGACCTGTCCAGCCTGCGTATCCTTGGCACCGTGGGCGAGCCGATCAACCCCGAGGCCTGGAACTGGTACAATGACGTGGTCGGCAAGGGCAAATGTCCGATCGTGGACACCTGGTGGCAGACCGAGACCGGCGGCCATCTGCTGACGCCCCTGCCCGGCGCCATCCCGACCAAGCCCGGATCGGCCACGCTGCCGTTCTTCGGCGTGCAGCCGGTGATCCTGGACGCGACAAGCGGCAAGGAGATCACCACGACCGAGGCCGAGGGCGTGCTCTGCATCAAGGACAGCTGGCCCGGCCAGATGCGCACCTGCTGGGGCGATCACGAGCGCTTCGTGAAGACCTACTTCAGCGACTACAAGGGCTACTACTTCACCGGCGACGGCTGCCGCCGCGACGCCGACGGCGATTACTGGATCACCGGGCGCGTGGATGACGTGATCAACGTCTCGGGCCACCGGATGGGCACGGCCGAGGTCGAAAGCGCCCTCGTCGCGCACCCCAAGGTCTCCGAGGCCGCCGTGGTCGGCTACCCGCACGACATCAAGGGCCAGGGCATCTATGCCTATGTCACCCTGAACGCCGGCGAGCAGCCCACCGAGGAATTGCGCAAGGAGCTGGTGCAGTGGGTCCGCAAGGATATCGGCCCGATCGCCTCGCCGGATCTGATCCAATGGGCGCCGGGGCTGCCGAAGACCCGCTCCGGCAAGATCATGCGCCGCATCCTGCGCAAGATCGCCGCCAATGAGCATGAGGCGCTGGGCGACACCTCGACCC
>NZ_JBFHDW010000173.1:0-5655 GCF_041584535.1 Actibacterium sp.
CAGGTTGGAATAATTCGACCGGCCCGATTGCCGCTCGCGGTGACTGACATCGACCAATGCGATCTGCCAGCCGTCGCGCTTGAACAGCGCGGGCAGATAGCGGTGCATATGATCGAAATAGGGCAGGGTCAGAAAGGCGTCACGGCGAAACCCCTTTAGCCCGCATCCGGTGTCGCGGGTGCCGTCGCGCAACACGCGCGACCGCAACCCGTTAGCAAAGCGCGAGGCCAGCTTTTTCGACAGCGTATCCTGACGCCCGACCCGCTGCCCGGCGACAAGGCCCAGCTTGCCGGTCTGATCCGCCAGCAGCGGCTGGAACAGCTTGGGCAATTCCGAGGGCGGGTTCTGGCCATCGCCATCCAGGGTGCAGACCACCGCGCCGCGCGCTGCCAGAACGCCGCTGTGCACTCCGGCGCTTTGACCGCCGGAATTGCCATGCTGCACGATCCGCAGGGTGGGGTGGGTTGCAATCAGCGATTTCGCGATCTTGGCGGTGTCGTCGGTCGAGCCGTCGTCGACCACGATGATCTCATACTCGGCCTGACCGTCGCAGGCGGCTTTGATCTCGGCCAGCAGGGCCTCGATATTGCCAGCCTCGTTCTTCATCGGGATCACGATCGAGACGGAAATCATTGCGGCCTCATGCGCCATCAACTGGCCTGCTGAAATTCACCGGCGTTAAACACCAAGGGCGTGGCCTTGTCCAGCCAACCGCCTAGCCGCGCCGCAGGGTTGCGCCGACCTCAAGACGCGGAGACAGCTCGACCCGCTCGCCGGCATGGGTGATGCCCTCGTCGACACAGCGGGCGATGATCTCGGCGGCCTTGACGCCGATCTCGCGGCGGCAGGCATCCATTGTTGCGATCCGGGGGTTCAGACCTTCCAGCAATTCGATGCCGTTAAAGCCCGCCAGCCCCACCTGTCCCGGCACGTCGATGCCATTATCCAGACAATAGAGCAGACCACCGGCGGCGATCATGTCGTTTGAATAATAGATAAAGTCGATGTCCGGGGTGCGTTTCAGCACCGCCTCGGTCATCTCGCGGCCTTTGACCAAGGCCGAGCCGCCGGAATAGAATTCGTGATCGGCGATCTCGATCCCTTCCTTGCCCAAGGCCGAAGTCAGGCCCTCGAACCGTTTGCGGGCCCGGTGGTCCAGCGGCATCTTGGTGCCCAGAAAAGCAATGCGGCGATAACCGGCGCGGGCGATCTCGCGCCCCATCTCGATACCGGCACGGCGATGGGAAATGCCGACCACGCTGTCGACGGGTTCGCCATCGGTATCCATGATCTCGACAATCGGAATGCCGGCGTTCATCAGCATCGCGCGCGAGGCCGGGGAATGCTCAAGCCCGGCGATGATCACCCCCGAAGGGCGCCACGACAGCATTTCATACAACACCCGCTCTTCATCCTCGGGGTCGTAATGGGTGACGCCGATCACCGGCTGAAGCGGGCCGTTTTCAAAGGTCTTGGTGATGCCGGTCATCACCTCGGGGAACACCATGTTCGACATTGACGGGATGATCACCGCCACAAGGTTGACCCGCTGCGAGGCCAGCGCCCCGGCAATCTTGTTAGGGACATAGCCCAGCCGTTTCGCCGCCGCCTGAACCCGTTCGCGCGTGGCCTGACTGACATCGCCGCGATTGCGCAGCACCCGGCTGACGGTCATTTCGCTGACGCCCGAGGCCTCGGAAACGTCTCGAAGAGTCAGAGGACGCTGCGGACGATCGACTGGCGGGTTAGACATGAGGCCCCCTGTTTTCAGTTTTTCTTTTCCCAATAGTTAGCGTTAAAGGCGCACACTTTCCAACCCTGTTCTTGCGCAAAACCGCGCGGGGTTGAATCTGTCGTTTATTCCGGCAAGAAAGACCGGGCTGGCCCCGTGGCTCAACTGGATAGAGCAGCCCCCTCCTAAGGGGCAGGTTACAGGTTCAAGTCCTGTCGGGGTCACCATTCACCGCACTGCGGCTCAGATCATCCGGATCACATCCTTGTCGATCGACAGCATGTAACCCTTGCGGGCGATGTTCTTGATCAGCAATTCGCTGACCATCTGGTTACCCAGCGCATCGCGCAGACGTTTGATGCGGGTGGCGCCGGCGGCTTCGTCGCAATCGGCGGCGGTGCGGCCGGAAATCACCGCTTCGATCTCGGCGCCGGACAGCACGTCGTCATCCATCCGTGCCTCGGCCAGAACCGACAGGGTTTCGATTGCCGCCTTGGTCAGCTTGAACGCCATGTTGTTCAGGACCACGGTGTTTTCGCCGCGACTGATCAACAGCGACGACACCTGAATGCCGGTGCGCTCGATCTCGCCCATGCGGCGGTTCAGGCTGATGATCGTGACAAGGAACACCAGCGACGCGATCAGCAGCGCGGTCGAGAACACCAGCAGCACAAAGATCACCATGCGATACGAGGTCAGAACCTCGGAGAACGAGGTGCCGGATTCGGCAAGGATTTCCAGCAGCTTGATCTCGGCACCCGAGGTCAGATCGTTGTTTTCAACAAAGATCCGCTCGACCCGGGCGTTAAAGGCGTTGGCATCGGGCAGGTTCAGAAACAGGAACACCGCCGCCGTCAGCAGGATCACCACGATGGCGATGATCCCGATTTGAACAACATGTGCGCCTGATCGCCGCGTTTCAGTAGCGGAGGAAGAACTTTCCTGCACTGACTTTCCTTTCCGCCAGACCGTCTCTGTCGAAAAGTGACATGACATTCAGCAACTGCCAACCGTTTCGTTCCAGATGCGATTCAATAAACTCGGCAGCGGCGCGCCGGTCATCGCAGATATCGTCCGGAAGTTTGATGACCCCGTAATGCAGACGCAACGGGCGCGCCTGTTTTGCCTTGTAATCGGCATAGCACTCGGCCGACGCCGGCAAGGCGGCGCCAAGCGTCAGGGCCAGAACGGCAGTTATGAGAATGCGATGTTTCATAGGGGGCACGATGGGTGAGGCGATCCTGATATTCAATAACAACCGACATCACGAGGGGTGTTATTGCCTTACAAGCCTTCTGTTGGCCATAGTTGGGGTGTGACACAGGTAGTTTTACCTGCCCAGATATTAGAAGTCTTGAAAGGATAGGACCATGAGCAGATCGCTGATCAGCACGGTTGCTGCCGCCGCAATCGCCGTTGCGGGCTTTGGCGCGACCCCGGCGAAAGCCGATATGAGCACCGAGGACATGCTGCTTCTGCTGCTGGGGGCCGCCACCCTTTATGCGGTGATTACCACCAGCAACGACAACAACAACTCGCAGTCCTCGTCGGATGACGATGACTACTGGTATGACAAGAACGGCCACCGCCATTCCTATGATGAAGATAACGACTCGAAGTATCCGCGCTATAGCTCGCAGAAGGTTCTGCCGGTGCAATGTGCGCGTCGTGTGCGGTCGGGCAAGCATTCGGGCAAGGACGAACAGACGATCTTTGTGTCGAAATGCCTGCGTGAATCCAATTTCAACGGCCGCCTGCCGCGTCAATGCGAGCTGACCTATCGCACCGACCGTGGCCCGCTGCGCGATGGCTATTCGGCGAAATGCCTGCTGGATCGTGGCTTTACGATTGCCAACAATAACCCCAACTCTGGCGGTCGCTGATCCGACCGGTGGTCCTGTTTTCCGCGGCTTTGCCCTTGCACAGGGTCGGGCTGCGGGCGATGACTGGGGCATGACCCGTCCCATTCCCGATTTCAGCTTTGAACATTTGGCCCTGTCGAACGGCGCCCGCTTTGTGGTGGGCGTCGATGAGGTGGGGCGCGGTCCGTTGGCCGGTCCGGTCACCGCCGCCGCTGTGCGGTTGATCCCCGGCCAGATCCCCGATGGTCTGAACGATTCAAAGGCGCTGACCGCCAAGCGGCGCGAGGTGCTGTATGCGCAGATCGTCGAGATGGCCGAGGTCAGCGTCGCCCATGCCAGTGTCGACGAGATCGACGAGATCAATATCCTGCAAGCCTCGCATCTGGCGATGTGCCGGGCGATTGCCGGCCTGCCGACCGCGCCAGATCATGTGCTGATCGACGGCAACATCCTGCCCCGCGATCTGCCTTGTGGGGGCGAAACCATCATCAAGGGCGACGCGCGGTCGCTGTCGATCGCGGCGGCGTCAATCGTCGCCAAGGTGGTTCGTGACCGGCTGATGGTGGATTTGGCGCAACAGCACCCCGGTTATGGCTGGGAGAGAAACGCTGGATATGGCTCAAAAGCCCATTTAGAGGCGCTGCGAAATCTTGGTGTCACCCCACACCATAGGCGTTCGTTCAAACCTGTCCACAATATGTTGTATCAAGAACATTCTGTAAGTGGCTGATTCAAAAAAGAAATTGACGTCGAATCACCTTTGACTCATCTTTGTCCCTAACAACACGACGCCAAAATGGCGCGGAGCAGAGGCAGAGATGACAACGATGACCAAGAAAAAAGGGGCAGTTGAGCTGCCTCTGAACCAGATATTGGCGGGCGATTGTGTCGAGGTGATGAACAGTCTCCCCGAGAATTCGGTTGACCTGATTTTCGCCGATCCGCCGTATAACCTTCAGCTGAAGGGCGACCTGCACCGGCCGGATAACTCGCTGGTGGATGCGGTCGATGACGCATGGGATCAATTCGATACCTTTGCCGCCTATGACAAATTCACCAAGGCGTGGCTGAAAGCCGCGCGGCGCATTCTGAAACCGAATGGCGCGATCTGGGTGATTGGCAGCTATCACAACATTTTCCGCGTTGGTGCCGCGCTTCAGAACGAAGGCTACTGGATTCTGAACGACGTCGTCTGGCGCAAGTCGAACCCGATGCCGAATTTCCGCGGCAAGCGGCTGACCAATGCGCATGAGACGATGATCTGGGCCAGCAAGGAAGAGGCCAGCAAATACACCTTCAACTATGAGGCGCTGAAATCGCTGAACGAAGGCGTGCAGATGCGCAGCGACTGGGTGCTGCCGATCTGCACCGGGCATGAGCGTCTGAAGGATGACAACGGCGACAAGGCCCATCCGACGCAGAAACCCGAAAGCCTGCTGCACCGGGTTCTGGTCGGCTCGACCAATCCGGGCGACGTGGTGCTGGACCCGTTCTTTGGCACCGGCACCACCGGCGCCGTGGCCAAGATGCTGGGCCGCGAATTCATCGGGATCGAGCGCGAAGAGGCCTATCGCAAGGTGGCCGAGAAACGCATCGCCAATGTGCGCAAGTTCGACAAAGAGGCGCTGTCGGTCAGCATCTCGAAACGCGCCGAGCCGCGCGTGCCTTTCGGCCAGCTGGTTGAACGCGGCATGCTGCGTCCGGGCGAAGTTCTGACCTCGCCGCGCGGCAAGACCGCCAAGGTGCGCGCCGATGGCACGCTGGTGGCGCAGGACGTGAAGGGCTCGATCCATCAGGTTGGCGCGGCGCTGGAAGGCGCGCCCAGCTGCAATGGCTGGACCTATTGGATGTACAAGCGCGATGGCAAGGCCGTTCCGATCGACATCCTGCGGCAACAGATCCGCGCCGAAATGGCCGATCGCCTGAACTGATATCCCTGAATATTTGGCTTACCGCCGGTGCCTGTGGCCTGACACCACGGCATCTACTGCCCCGCCTTATCGGCGGGGCTTTTTTATTGCGGCCCTGCGGGCCAGGTCTTTTTGCGCGCCTGCGGCGCGG
>NZ_JBFHDW010000174.1:0-5590 GCF_041584535.1 Actibacterium sp.
GCATGCGCATCGCGCGGTCTGGGCGCGGCGGATGATGTGGACGGGCTGGTATGACCTTCACCCCGAGGACCGCGTCCTGCACGCAGGCGCCTTTAACTGGACCTATACCCTAGGCACCGGTTTGCTGGACCCTTGGGCCATTGGCGCGACGGCGGTGATCCCGGCGGATGGGGTTGGGGCCGAGGCGCTTCCGCTGTTGCTGAAGCGGTTCGACGCGACGATTTTCGCTGCCGCGCCGGGGGTTTACCGGCAGATGTTGAAAACGGGCGGCACCTTGACCCTGCCGAAGCTACGGCATGGCCTGTCGGCGGGCGAGAAATTGCCCGAGGCGACGCGCGCCGCGTGGAACGCCGCCACCGGCACCCTGGTTTACGAGGCGTTGGGCATGTCCGAGGTCTCGACCTTCGTGTCGGGCGCGCCCGGGCATCCGGCGCCGCTGCCGGCCACCGGCTATCCGCAGGCCGGGCGGCGGATCGCGGTTCTGGGCGATGATCTGGCGCCGGTCGCGCGCGGCGAGGCCGGGCAATTGGTGGTCTCGACCCGCGATCCGGGGCTGATGCTGGGCTATTGGAAGGCCGAGGCCGAAACCGCCGCCCGCTTTCACGGTGAATGGTTTCTGACCGGCGATACCGTGGCGATGGCCGAGGATGGCGCGATCACCTATCTGGGCCGCTCGGACGATATGATGAACGCCGGGGGCTTTCGGGTGTCGCCGTTAGAGGTCGAACGCGCCCTGACCGAACACCCGGCAATCACCGAGATTGCCGCGACCGAGGTCGAGATCAAACCGGGTGTCACGGTGATTGCCGCCTTCTATACCGGCGCCCTTACCCCGGAGGCCGAGCTTCAGACCTTTGCCGCCGCGCGTCTGGCCCGCTATAAGCAGCCTCGGCTTTACGTGCATATCGAAAGCCTGCCCAAGGGCGGGAATGGAAAACTGAACCGCCGCGCGTTGCGGTTGGGCTGGGAGACGACCCATGATCAAGCTTGATATCCTGTCGGACCCGATCTGCCCGTGGTGCTATATCGGCAAGGCCTGTCTGGACCGGGTGCTGGCGGCGGTGCCGGACCATCCGTTCGTGATCGAATGGCACCCGTTTCAATTGAACCCGGAAATGCCGGCGGTGGGCATGGACCGGGTCGAATATCTTGAGCACAAATTCGGCGGCCGCGAGGGGGCGTTGCGGTCCTATGCGCCGGTGGTCGAGCGGGCCGAGGCCGAGGGGCTGGAGCTGAACCTAAGCGCGATTTCTCGCACGCCGAACACGCTGAACGCCCATCGCCTGATCCATTGGGCCGGGATCGAGGGCCGTCAGACCCCGGTCGTGTCCTTCCTGTTCGACGCCTATTTCAAACAGGGTCGCGATCTGGGCGATCCGGAGGTTCTGGTCGACATCGCCGAGCGCGCCGAAATGGACGGCGCCGCGATCCGGCGGTTGCTGGCCTCGGACGCCGATGCGCAGATGATCCGCGACCGCGATGCTCATGCCCGGGCGCACGGTGTGACCGGCGTGCCGACATTCGTGGTCGCAAACACCCATGTCGTGGTGGGCGCGCAGCCGTCCGAGCTGTGGGAAAACGTGCTGGCCGAGCTGATGCAGACCCGGCCCGATGACCAGCCATTACAATAATTCATACCCATTAGGTAGAATACACACTGGTCCTTGGTGACAATTCGTCACAGTAAGGGGCGAATTCGGAAAGAGGGCCAGCATGTTCACACCGACGAAACGCCTTGGGCAAAAAGAATTCATCGCCATGACCGCGATGATGTTCGCAACCATCGCCTTTTCGATTGATGCGATGCTGCCGGCCCTGCCCGCGATTGCCGATGATATTTCCGCCGCTGCACCGAACCGGGTGCCGCTGATCATCACCAGCTTTGTTCTGGGGATGGGGGTCGGCACCTTGCTGGCCGGGCCGATCTCGGACCGGTTCGGACGGCGGTCGATCATTATTCTGGGCGGGATCTTGTATATTATCGGCGCGGCTCTGGCGTCGATGTCGCATTCGCTGGACATGATCCTTGCGGCGCGGGTGTTGCAAGGCATGGGGGCGGCCGGGCCGCGTGTGGTCGGGTTGGCCGTGGTGCGCGATCAGTATTCTGGCCGCGACATGGCGCGGATCACCTCGTTCGTGATGATGATCTTTACCCTGCTGCCGGCGATTGCGCCGACGATTGGTGCGGCGCTGGTCTATGTGGCGGGCTGGCGCGGGATTTTCGGCGCTTTCATCGTGTTCTCGATGTTCTCGGTCGGCTGGTTCACCCTGCGCCAGCCCGAGACCCTGCCGGTCGAGTCCCGTCGCCCGCTGCATCTGGCCACGATGGCGCGCGCTGTGGTCGAGATCTTTTCGCACCGGCTGGTGGTGGTGGCGATCCTGATCCAGACCTGCATCTATTCGACGCTGTTCATGTATCTTGGATCGACCCAACAGGTGTTCGACCAGTATTTCGAGGAGGGCGCGCATTTTCATGTCTGGGTTGGCCTGATCGCGCTGATCGCCGGATCGGGCAGTTTTACCAACGCCCAGCTAGTCGGACGTCTGGGCATGTATGTTCTGGTGCGGGCCACGCTGAATTTGCATGTGGTGCTGACGGCAATTGCGCTGGTGGTGCTGGGGTTGGAGTTCATTCCCGGCGGCGTCAAATTCGTGGTCTTCGTGTTCTGGTCGATCACGGTCTTCGGGGCGCTGGGCCTGACCATCGGCAATCTCAACGCCCTGTCGATGGAGCCTCTGGGCCATATCGCCGGCCTGTCGGCCTCGATCATCGGCGCGACTGCGATGATCGCGTCGTCGCTGATTGCCGGGCCGGTGGCGACCGCCTTTGACGGCACGCCACTGCCGATGGTCATCGGTATCCTGACGATGGTCGTGCTGGCGCGGCTGCTGTTCTTTGTGCTGCCCAAGGCCTGACTAGCGCGCTGGCATTTTTGCCTTTTCCGCCGCGATCACCTTTTCAGCCAGATCGCGGGCCACGCCGTAGGCGCCCTTGATCTTGTCGTTGTCGCGCGACCAGTCGCGGCGGACGATGATCTTGTTGTCCTTGACCTTGGCCTGCCCGCGCTGATCGGTGATGAATTCGACCAGACCGGCGGGGGCTGCGAATTTGTTGTTGTGGAACTGAATGGTCGCGCCTTTTGGCCCGCCATCCAGCCGCGCGATCCCGGCGCGTTTGCACATCGCCTTGATCCGCACGATCAGCAGCAGGGTGTTCACCTCTTTCGGCAGCTTACCGAAGCGGTCGATCAGTTCGGCGGCAAAGCCTTCCAGTTCGACCTTGGTGCTGAGGCCGGACAAGCGGCGATAGAGGCCCAACCGCACATCCAGATCGGGCACATAGGTGTCGGGGATCAGAACCGGCACGCCCAGATTGATCTGCGGCGCCCATTGGCCGTCGTCTTCGGTCAGGCCCTCCAACTGGCCGGATTTGATCTTGGCGATCGCCTCTTCCAGCATGGATTGATACAGCTCGAACCCCACCTCGCGGACATGGCCGGATTGTTCCTCGCCGACAAGGTTCCCTGCCCCGCGAATATCCAGATCCTGACTGGCCAGCGTGAACCCGGCGCCCAGCGTGTCCAGACTGCCCAACACCCGCAGGCGTTTTTGCGCGGCAGGCGTCAGAGGCGTGCGCGGCTTGGTGGTCAGATACGCATATGCCCGGGTTTTCGAGCGCCCGACCCGGCCCCGGATCTGGTACAGCTGCGCCAGACCAAACATATCGGCGCGATGCACGATCATGGTGTTGGCGGTCGGAATATCCAGACCGGATTCCACGATCGTTGTCGCCAGCAGAACGTCATATTTGCCGTCATAGAACGCATTCATGCGTTCATCCAGCTCGCCCGCCGCCAACTGGCCATGCGCGATGATAAAGCTCACCTCGGGCACATGGTCGCGCAGGAATTGCTCGATCTCGGGCAAATCGGAAATACGCGGCACCACATAGAACGACTGCCCGCCACGATAATGTTCGCGCAACAGCGCCTCGCGCACGGTGACGGCGTCGAATTCGGACACGTAGGTGCGGATTGACAGGCGGTCGACCGGCGGGGTGCCGATGATCGAAAGATCGCGCACGCCGGTCAGGCTCATTTGCAAGGTGCGCGGGATCGGGGTGGCGGTCAGGGTCAGCACATGGATGTCGCTGCGCATCTGTTTCAGCCGCTCTTTATGAGCAACACCGAAATGCTGTTCCTCGTCGATGATCAACAGGCCAAGGTTCCTGAACCGGATGTTTTTCGCCAACAGCGCATGGGTGCCGACGCAGATATCCACCGTGCCATCGGCCAGCCCTTCACGGGTCTTGGCGGCCTCTTTTGCGCCGACAAAACGCGACAATTGCCGAACTTCCAACGGAAAGCCCCGGAACCGTTCCTTGAACCCCTTGGCGTGTTGCCGCGCCAACAGAGTCGTGGGCGCGATCACCGCCACTTGCACGCCGGACATGGCCGCCACAAAGGCCGCGCGCATCGCGATCTCGGTCTTGCCAAAGCCCACGTCGCCGCAGATCAGCCGGTCCATCGGGCTGCCATGCGCCAGATCGCCCAGAACATCGGCAATCGCGCGCAGCTGGTCCTCGGTTTCCTCATAGGGAAAGCGGGCGCTGAAGGCCTCCCACATGTGATGGTTCGGCTCCATCACCGGGGCGGTGCGCAAGGCGCGTTCAGCGGCGACGCGGATCAGCTTGTCGGCGATCTCGCGGATGCGTTCCTTGAGCTTGGCTTTCTTGGCCTGCCACGCACCGCCGCCCAGCTTGTCCAGCAGGCCCTCATCATGGCCAAAGCGGCTGAGCAGTTCGATGTTTTCCACCGGCAGGAACAGGCGGTCGCCACCGGCATATTCCAGCGCGATACATTCATGCGGCGCCCCCATCGCGGTGATGGTTTCCAGACCGTTATAGCGCCCGACCCCATGTTCGACATGCACCACCAGATCGCCGGGCGACAGAGATTGAGCTTCGGTCAGGAAGTTCTCGGCCCGCTTGCGTTTTTTCGGACTGCGGATCAGGCGATCGCCCAGAACATCCTGTTCTGAAATCACCGTCAGGTTCGGTCCTTCGAACCCGTGCTCCAGCGCCCAGACCAGCAGATACAGACCGCGCCCCGGCTTGACGTCGCGCATATCCGCGATCAGCGCCGCGTCGGTGACGCCTTCATCCTCAAGCAAGCCCTGCAACCGCTCGCGCGCGCCGGCCGAGTATGAGGCGACAACAACCGGCCCCTCGTCACGACGAACTTTAATGTGATCCGCCAAAGCGCTGAAAAGACTGACTTGTTCAAGCTGCCGTTCAGGCGAGAAATTGCGCCCGATCCGCCCGCCCGCATCGATCACCCCCAGCCCCAGCGCTTGCGGCAGCGGGTTCAATTGCATCACCCGATGCCCGGCAATCGCCACCTGCCATGCGGCGTCATCCAGATACAGCAGCTTCGGCGGACAGGGCTTATAGACCGTGTCCAACCGGTGCTTGGCCTTCATCGCCTCGCGCCGGGTGTCATATTGATCTTCGATGCTGTCCCAACGACTTCGCCGCGATGGCGTCACCTGATCGTCAAGGTAAACCGCTGCGTCGGGCAGATAGTCGAAC
>NZ_JBFHDW010000175.1:0-5564 GCF_041584535.1 Actibacterium sp.
AAGCCTCGGGATTGGTGCCCAGAAAGTTGGCGGGAGACATCATATCGACGATCTGGCGGGTAAAATACTCAACCCGGGCGCGATCTTTGGGGGAAAGACCTTCCATTTCATCGACGGTCCGATGCACCGCTTCGGCAGTCATCAGATACTGTTGTTTTACGAAATTAAAATAGGGATGGGTCTGCCACATCTCGTCGGCGAAGCGAGGATCCTTGGGGGTGTTATCTTCGGGCGCCTGCAGCTTTCCTGCGGCCAAAGCTTCCTGCGCTGCAATGAAATGTTTGAGCGTTTTCCCCCAGTAAGAGGCCTGTTGCTCGAAAATTTTCGACGGCTGATTGATCATGTCCTGCATGTAGGCCGAGGCGGCTTTCATCATCAGTTCATGGCTGGGCGCCTGCACCGCAGGATCCAGAGAACGCTTGTGCGACATGGCCGCAATAAGACGCTCAGACAACTTCTCGACCTTTGCCAGGTTCTCGTTCAGACGCTCCAAATTCGCGCTGGTAGTTGCTTCTTCAGTTGTCATCCGTAATTATCCCCCCTATATTTTGCAGTTGCAGAAACGCACTGAACAGCGGCAAAATGACGCCACTGACTACTGACATTACAACCGGCCATTTGCCATTGCAAAGGAATGCCGCATGAAAAACATCGCCACGTACGACCTGATGGAAAGCGCCCGAAACACGAATCAGTGGCTAGGCGCGTCTGCTTTGGCGCTGGCTTCCTATCCGTTCACCGGTGTGATGCCGAACCCGTTTTTCCGCCTGCTTGCCGCCTGGGGCGAAGTGACCGAACGCAGCTTTGCGCGTATGGTTGCCAAGCCGGATTGGAACATCCTGACCATCGTTGGTGACGACGGCCGTGACCATGTGGTCAGCGTCGAACCGGTGATCGCCCGCGCCTTTGGCGACCTGATCCATTTCCGCGTCCATGGCCGCCCCGAGAAACAGCGCAAGGTGCTGCTGGTTGCGCCGATGTCCGGCCACTATGCCACGCTGCTGCGCTCGACCATCGCGTCGCTGCTACCGGATTGCGAAGTTTATACGACCGATTGGCATAACGCGCGTGACATCCCGGTATCCGAAGGCAAGTTCGATATCGAAGACTACACGCTGTATCTTGTCGATTTTATGAAATTCCTCGGCCCCGAGATCAACGTGATCGCCGTATGTCAGCCTGCGCCGCTGACCTTGGCCGCGACCGCCTATCTGGCCGAAGAGGCCCCCGAGGCCCAGCCCCGCACCCTGACCCTGATCGGTGGCCCGATCGACCCCGATGCCGCCGCGACCGACGTCACCGACTTTGGTAGCCGCATCACCATGGGCCAGCTTGAACAACTGGCGATTCAGCGCGTTGGCTTTAAATATGCTGGCGTTGGCCGTCTGGTTTACCCGGGCCTGCTGCAGCTGGCCTCGTTCATGTCGATGAATGCCGACCGCCACTCGGAAGCGTTCCGCGAGCAGATCCTGCGCGTTGCCAAGGGCGAAGCCGGCGACCACGACAAACACAACCGTTTCTACGATGAATATCTGGCCGTCATGGACATGACCGCCGAATTCTATCTGTCGACGGTCGAGCGCATCTTCAAAAACCTTGAAATCGCGCAGAACAAGTTCGTCGTTGCTGGCAAACAGGTCGATATCGGCAAGATCACCAATGTCGCGGTGAAAACCGTCGAAGGCTCGGCTGACGATATCTCGGCCCCCGGCCAATGCGTTGCCGCGCTGGACCTGCTGACCGGCCTGCCCGACAGCAAGAAAGCCAGCCATCTTGAGCAAGGCGCCGGTCACTATGGCATCTTCGCCGGCAAAAGCTGGCGCGACAATATCCGCCCGCTGGTGCTGAACTTTATCGACAGCAATTCCGGGCAGGACGCCAAGGTTTCGCACCTGAAAACGGTCTGAGCCTAGTTTAAAACATACGGGGCGGCGAGCCATTGACGCATCGCCGTCGTCACAGCCTTGGGCGATTCAAGCGGCGGGACATGTCCCGCCGTTTCTATGACTGACAGGCTGGCATGTGGGGTCAATTCGGCCATGAACTGATGCCGCCGCGGTGGCGTGATCGTGTCATGCGCCCCGCACAGCACCATCACCGGTATGCCGCGCAACTGCCGTAACAGCCGCTGCTGATCCGGGCGGCGCTGCATCGCGCGCGACTGGGCCAGAAACACCGCGCCGCCTTGCGCGGTCAGCATCTCGGTCAGGCTGGCCTGAACCGCCATCCGCCCCGCCCCCGGCGCCAGCGCCGAGACCGGAACCTCGCCGCGCACCACATCGTCGAAGTGACCGGCGCGGGCCTGCATGATCCGGGTCTCGCGGGCGGCGGCCTCTTGCGGGGTTTCGGCCAGCGGCGTGCAGGACATCACCGCCAGTCGCATCACCCGGTCGGGCGCCATGCGCAACACCTCCATCGCCACGACGCCACCCATCTGATGCCCGGCCAGCGCGAATTTCGCCGGGGCCGATTCCAGCACATGCTTAGCCATCAGGCTGATGCTCTGGTGCTTGCCGCACGAGGCAATCTGAACCGCGCGATCGGCCCCGAAAGCGGTGATCTGGTCCAGAAAAACCCGGCCATCGCACATCATTCCGGGGATCAGGACCAGCGGTTCGGTCATCATACCAAGGCCTTGCGCTGAGACGCTGGGAAATCACGAAAATGTTCGAAAATTGAACCCGTGATTTCTAAAGTTTTTCCTGATGTTCTGACGTCTACATATTGAAAACTAACTGATAATTTAAAATTCACCGCGTCATCCATTCCAGCGCCAGAAATCCGATATTTATCGTAATATTGCAGTCAATTTCCCGCCCGGACCAGTATTTTCTCCACCGATTTTTCGATCAGGGCCAGACATTCCGGGGTCGAGAACCGGTGATCGGCACCTTTGACCAAGGTCAGGCGAATATCGTCGCCCTGCGCGTGTTCAAGCAGCCGCAAAGCGACGGATTGATCCACATCCGCATCCGACGTCCCCTGCAACAGCCGCACCGGGAACGGCAGGTTCAGCGGGTCGCGCAGCACCAGATTGTTGCGCCCGTCTTCGATCAGGGCGCGGGTGATAACATAGGGGTCGTCGTAATCCGAGGGCAGTTCGATTTGCCCGTTCCGGATCAGCGCCGCCTTTTGCGCCTCGGTAAATCCGGCCCACATGCTGTCTTCGGTGAAATCCGGCGCAGCAGCGATGCCGACCAATCCGGCGACGCGATCCGGCAGGGCGCGCGTCACCAACAGCGCGATCCAGCCGCCCATGGACGACCCGATCAACACCTGCGGCCCCTCGGTCAGCGCCGAGATCGCCGCAATCGCGTCTTCGGCCCAATCGCCGATCGTTCCATCCGCGAACGCCCCCGAGGATTGGCCATGCCCCGAATAATCAAACCGCAGGAACGCCCGGCCGGTGCGCTGTGCCCAGTCTTCCAGATGCACCGCCTTGGTGCCCTCCATGTCCGACATGAACCCGCCCAGAAACACCACGCCCGGCGCTTTGCCCGGCGTCAGGTGAAAGGCGATGCGACGGCCCGAGGCCGTGTCCAGAAATTTGGGATGTGTCATGGTGGCTCCGTTCCTTGGTGCCGGCAGGTTAGCCGCTTTGCCCCCCACCGCAAGAGCGCCCTTGCCCGGACCGGGAATTTGCGCTTTGCTTTCGCCATGACCGGACCTCGTTTTACCGACCTCGCTTCCAGCCTGCCCGCCTCGGTGCCCTTTGTCGGCCCCGAGACGCAGGAACGCGCCATGGGCAAGCCCTTCAAGGCACGGATGGGCGCCAATGAAAGCGTCTTTGGCCCCTCGCCCAAGGCCATTCAGGCGATGTGCGCCGAGGCCGCCGAAACCTGGAAATACGGCGATCCGCAAAGCTGGGATCTGCGTCAGGCGCTGGCGGCGCATCTGGGTGTCGGAATGGACAATCTGGTCATCGGCGGCGGCATTGACGGCCTGCTCAGCAGTCTTGTGCGTCTGACCGTGGCGCCGGGTGACGCGGTGGTGACCTCGGCCGGTGGCTATCCGACGTTCAATTTTCACGTCACCGGCTATGGCGGCGTGCTGCACACCGTGCCGTTCCGCGATGACTTTGAGGACCCTGAGGCTTTGATCGAACTGGCGCGGCAGGTCCGCCCCAAGCTGATCTATATCGCCAACCCCGACAACCCGATGGGCAGTTGGCACGATGCCGCACGGATGCAGGCGATGATCGACGCCGTGCCCGATGGCTGCCTGTTGATTCTGGACGAGGCCTATATCGAATTCGCCCCTCAGGGCACCGCCCCGGTGATCAACCCGGACGATCCGCGCGTGATCCGAATGCGCACCTTTTCAAAGGCTTACGGCATGGCCGGGGCGCGCATTGGCTATGCGATCGGCACACCGGCGCTGATCTCGGCCTTTGACAAGGTGCGCGACCATTTCGGGCTGGCCCGGATCAGTCAGGCCGGGGCGCTGGCAGCGCTGAAGGATCAGGACTGGCTGGCCGAGGTGCAAAGCCGCGTCGCCACCGCCCGCGACACGATCAGCGACATCGCCCGCGCCAATGGGCTGACGCCGCTGCCCTCGGCCACCAATTTCGTCAGCATCGATTGCGGCGGTGACGGCGCGTTTGCCCGGGCGGTGATGACGGCGCTGATCGCGCGGGGGCTGTTCGTGCGGATGCCGTTTGCGCCTCCGGGCGACCGCTGCATCCGGGTGTCGGCCGGAACGCCCGACAATCTGGCGCTTTTCGGCGAAGAATTGCCCAAAGCCCTGCAAGAGGCGCGGCAAACGGCTTTGTGAATGGCCCGGATGCGGGCGGGGGCTAAACTGTGAGGCAGAGTTTTCGTTCACAGGTGCGCCATGCAGGACCGCCCCGTCACCTCGGCCCCCAATTACACCAACGCCGCGCTGGTCATGGCACTGGTCAACCTGATCATCCTGTTCTTCGTCATCTGGGCGCTGGTCGGCCTTGGTCCGGCACTGGTGTTGGGTCTGGTGCTGAACATCCTCCTCAACAACTGGCGCGCGCGCATCCTTGCGTCGGGCGGCTAGGCCGGGGCGCATATGCTTGTCAGACCACGGCTTTCACGTTAGACCCCGCCCCTGTATTCCAAGCGCCGAAAGCTCGTATGACGAACAATAGCAAGTCCCAACTGGACGACAGGTCGCGTGTCGCGCCCACCAAGGCCAGCGACGATCTGAGCACCCTCTGCGGGCGTCTGGCGGCGCATGTGCATTTCCAGCTGATGGATCACGCGTTTCTGCGGGCGTTGTGGACCAATCTGGATGAGATTGCGCCGGGGGTGTGGCGCTCGAACCAGCCGTCGCCGCGGCGCATCCGGCGCTATCGCGACATGGGGATTTCCACGATCATTTCGCTGCGCGGCGGGGTCGGCAAATCGCATCACATGTTCGAAGAACGCGCCTGTGCCGAAACCGGGATCACCCTGATCACCGTGGCGCTGTCAGCGCGTAAACTGTTGGATCGCACCCGCTATCTGGAACTGTTCGACCTGTTCGACAGCGTGGAAAAGCCGTTCCTGATGCATTGCAAATCCGGTGCCGACCGGGCCGGTCTGGCCTCGGCGCTG
>NZ_JBFHDW010000176.1:0-5559 GCF_041584535.1 Actibacterium sp.
CGGCCCGCGCCTGTTCGGCCTGCCCCCCGGTGCCGATTTTGCCAAAGATCTGCTGATTGGGCTGGAACAGAGACTAAAACCACACCCGCCCGAGGCATGGGCGCAAGTCGAAATCTATGTGAACACCCAACGGATGCGGCGGCGACTGATCGACCTTTTGGCGGCGGGTCCGGCGCGGTTTCTGCCGCAAATCCGGCTGGTGTCATCGCTGGGCGATCAGGCTTTGCTGCCCCCTGCCGCGCCGCCGCTGCGGTTGCGGCTGGAGCTTGCACAATTGATCCGCAAACTGCTGGACGCCCAGCCGGACCTTGCCGCGCGCACCGCGACCTTCGATCTGGCCGACAGCCTGGCCGACCTGATGGCCGAAATGCAAAGCGAAGGCGTCGCGCCCGCCGCTCTGCATGATCTGGATGTCAGCCACCTGTCGGCGCACTGGGCTCGCACGCGCAGCTTTATCACCCTTGTCGAGCACTATTTCGACACCGCCGCGCCCGAAGGTCTGGCGGCCGAGGCCCGCAACCGGCTGGCCGCTGAGCAGCTTTGCCAAGAATGGCAATCGGCCCCGCCCAAACATCCCGTCATTATCGCCGGTTCAACCGGGTCGCGCGGGCCGACGGCAATGCTGATGGCCGCAGTCGCACAATTGCCGCAGGGCGCGGTGGTTTTGCCCGGCTTTGATTTCACCCTGCCCGCCAAGGTCTGGGACGGTCTGGACCGGGTGCTGGAATCAGAGGATCACCCGCAATTCCGGTTCCGCCGCCTTGCTGACCGGCTGGACCTGCACCCCACCGACACCCGGCCCTGGATTGCAGATTCCGAGCCTAATCCAGCCCGAAACCGCCTGATTTCGCTGGCGCTGCGCCCGGCGCCGGTTACGGATCAATGGCTGGACGAAGGTCGCAACCTGACCGATATCGCCCAAGCGACCGAAACCCTGACCCTGATCGAAGCGCCCTCGCCCCGGGCCGAGGCAACCGCGATCGCCCTGCGCCTGCGCAAAGCGGCCGAGGACGGTCAGATCGCCGCACTGATCACGCCCGACCGCATGCTGACCCGTCAGGTCACCGCCGCGCTGGATCGTTGGCGGATCGAACCCGATGACAGCGCCGGTCAACCGCTGCAATTGTCCGCGCCGGGCCGGTTCTTGCGGCAGGTGGCGGATCTGTTCGGTCAAAAACTGACGGCCGAGGCGTTGCTGGCGCTGCTTAAGCATCCGCTAACCGCCTCGACCGCTGACATTCGCGGCCCGCATCTGTTGTGGACTCGCGAGTTGGAGCTGCATGTCCGGCGCTATTCGGTCGCTTTCCCCGATGCCGGGGCGCTGACCACGTGGGCCGCGAAAAAGAAACAGGACGACGGGCGCGCGGGCTGGGCCGCGTGGCTGGGTGATCTGTTGGCCGGGCTGGATTCGGCTGTAATAGTGCCGCTTTCTGACCATTGTGACCGGCATATCGCGCTGGCGAACGCCTTGGCCGCCGGGCCGGGCGCCGCGGGCAGCGGTGCGTTGTGGCTAAAGCCCGCCGGTGAAAAATCCGCCGCCGTTTTGGACGAGCTGCGCACCGAGGCCGGGCATGGCGGGCTGTTGTCGCCTGTTGAGTTCAGCGATCTGCTTTACGCCGTTTTGTCCCGCGAAGAGGTCCGCGATCCGATCAGTCCACATCCCGGCGTGATGATCTGGGGCACGCTTGAGGCCCGCGTTCAGGGTGCGGATCTGGTCATTCTTGGCGGTCTGAACGAAGGCAGCTGGCCACAAATTCCCGCGCCCGATCCGTGGTTGAACCGGGAAATGCGCGCAAATCTGGGGCTTTTGCTGCCCGAACGGCGGATCGGCCTGTCGGCGCACGATTTCCAGCAGGCCGTCGCCGCCCGCGAGGTCGTCCTGACCCGCGCCATCCGCGATGCCGAAGCGGAAACCGTCGCCTCGCGCTGGTTGAACCGGCTGACCAACCTGCTGGATGGGCTGGAACGTCAAGGCGGGCGTGAAGCGCTGCAAGCCATGCGGGCGCGCGGCGAGGAATGCCTAAAGCTGGCGGCACAGATCGACACCCCGGCGGCGCAAATTCCGCCCGCCCACCGGCCCGCACCCTGCCCGCCGGTCGAGGCGCGCCCGGAAAAACTGTCGGTCACACGCATTCAAACGCTGATCCGCGACCCTTACGCGATCTATGCCGAAACCATTCTTGGCCTGCGCGCGCTGGACCCGCTGGCACAACAGCCCGACCCGCCGTTGCGCGGTATCATCCTGCATAAAATCATGGAGCTTTTCGTTGAGGCTGGCGTAAACCCCGACCCGCAGATCGCCAATGCCGATCTGATGGACATCGCCGACAGGGTGCTAAGCGAGATGGCGCCGTGGCCCGCTGCGCGCGCGCTTTGGCGGGCGCGGCTTGAGCGCGTGGCCGACGAATTCCTGACGCAAGAGGCCAGCCGCCGGTCGCGCGGCACGCCCGCCGCGCTTGAGGTCAAGGGCGCGGTCGTTCTGGACAACGGCTTTCGTCTGACGGCCGAGGCTGACCGGATTGACCTGCTGAACGATGCCACGCTGGCGATTTACGATTACAAAACCGGCGCGCCTCCGACCGACAAGCAGGTGCTGTATTTTGACAAGCAATTGCTGCTTGAGGCCGCGATTGCCGAACGCGCCGGGTTTGGCGAAATCGCCGCGACCGAGGTCAGCCATGCCGCCTATATCGGGCTTGGCTCGAAATCCGGCGAGGGGAAAAACCAACTCCGCTCCGGTCTTGCGGATGAAACGCTGGACCGGCTGGGGGCGTTGATCGACCAATACGCCCAGCGCACACAGGGCTATGCCTCGCGCCGGGCGATTTTCAAACGTGACGAGCATCGTGATTACGACCATCTGGCGCGTTATGGCGAATGGGATGAAACCGACGACCCGATTGAACAGGAGGTCGGCAATGCGTCGTGATCCCGCTTCGGAACGACAGGTTCAGGCCGCGCGGCCGGACTTGTCCACATGGCTTTCGGCCAATGCCGGTTCGGGCAAGACGCGGGTTTTGACCGACCGGGTGGCGCGGCTGCTGTTGGAGGGCGTTCAGCCGCAGCAAATCCTGTGCCTGACCTATACCAAAGCCGCCGCCAGCGAGATGCAGAACCGGCTGTTCAAGCGGCTTGGCGAATGGGCAATGCTGGATCAGGCCAGACTTGAGGAAAAGCTGCGCGATCTGGGGTTGGATCATCGGCCAAACGACGCCACCCTGCGGAAAGCGCGGCAATTGTTCGCCCGCGCGATCGAGACGCCGGGTGGCCTGAAAATTCAGACGATCCACAGCTTTTGCGGCTCGATCCTGCGGCGGTTTCCGTTAGAGGCCGGTGTTTCGCCGCAATATGTCGAACTGGACGACCGCGCCGCGAAACGGCTGCGGGCCGATGTTCTGGACGATCTGGCGGCGGCTGATCCCAACAGTGTTTTTGCCGATCTGGCGGCGGCTGATCCCAACGGTGTTTTTGCCGATCTGGCGCGGTATTTCACCGGTGCCGAACTGGACCAGCTGGCGAAAGAGGTTGCCGGTCGCCGACAGGAACTGGCCAAACCGTTTGGCAGGGATGCGGTGCTGGCGGGGTTTGGCCTGCCTGCGAATTTCACCCGGAATGACCTGATGGCGTCGGTATTTCTGGGTTCGGAATCCAGCCTGATCGCCGCGATCCTTCCGACGCTTGCCACCGGGTCCAGCAATGATGTCAAGGCTGCGGCCAGGCTTGGCGCGCTGGACCTCGCCAACCCCGGCCCTGACGAACTTATCGCGCTTGAGGACGAATTCCTGTTCGGGAAAACCGCGAAGGCGGGGCCGTTCACCGCCAAGATTGACAGCTTTCCCACCAAAGGCACCCGCGCTGCGCTGTCCAACAGCATGCCTGCGTTGAACGACCTGATGCGGCGCGTCGAGGCGGCGCGAGACCAGCGCCTGGCATTGGCCTCGGCCGAAAAAACCGCTGTGCTGCACGCGTTTGCCGGGCCGTTTCTGGCCGAGTTCGAGGCACGCAAGCTGCGCCATGGCTGGTTGGATTTCGACGATCTGATCCTGAAAACCCGCGCCCTGTTGACCGACCCGGATGTGGCCGAATGGGTTCTGTTCCGGCTGGACGGCGGCATTGATCATATTCTGGTCGACGAAGCCCAGGACACCAGCCCGCTGCAATGGCAGGTGATCGACCTGCTGAGCCGCGAATTCGCCGCCGGGAAGGGGGCGCGCGACGACGTTCCGCGCACGATCTTTGTCGTCGGCGACAAGAAACAGTCGATTTACAGCTTTCAGGGCGCCGACCCGGATGAATTCGACCGGATGTGCGCGCATTTCGACAGCCGCATGCCCGAAGGCACGGCCCTGCAAAAAACGCAGCTGGAATATTCGTTCCGCTCGTCCGAGGCGATCTTGCGGGTCGTCGACAACACGTTCCACGAAAACGCCCGCAACGGCATCGGCGACGACATTCTGCACCGGGCGTTTCATGGTGACATGCCGGGGCGGGTCGATTTGTGGCCGCTGGTGGAAAAGATCGACATCCCCGAAAGCGACGAATGGGAAAACCCCGTTAACCTGCCCTCGCCTGAACACCATGCTGTGCGGCTGGCCGGTCAGGTCGCCGCGCGCATCGCCGAGATGATCGAAACCGAAAGCCTGTGGGAAAAGATCGGCGACGAAACCCGCCGCCGCCCGGTGCGCGCCGGGGATGTTCTGATCTTGGTTCAACGGCGCTCCGATCTGTTTCACGAGATCATTCGCGCCTGCAAGGCCGCAAACCTGCCGATTGCCGGGGCGGACCGGTTGAAGGTCGGGGGCGAATTGGCGGTCAAGGATCTGACCGCGCTTTTGTCGTTTCTGGCCACGCCCGAAGACGATCTGTCACTGGCGGCGGCGCTGAAATCGCCGTTGTTCGGCTGGTCCGAGGATGATCTTTACCGTCTGGCGGCGGGCCGCAATGGCACCTATCTGTGGGCAGCGCTGCGCCAGTCGAATTGGGCTGGAGCAGAGACGTTTTCGACGCTGAACAGCCTGCTTGGCGATGCTGATTTCCTGCGGCCCTATGATCTGATCGAACGCATCCTGACCCGCCACAACGGGCGGCAAAACCTGATCGCCCGCCTTGGCGCCGAGGCCGAGGATGGGATTGACGCGCTGCTGTCCCAGGCACTGGCCTATGAGCGGATCGAAGTGCCCAGCCTGACCGGCTTTCTGATCTGGCTGCAAACCGACGAGGTCGAGATCAAGCGCCAGATGGACAGCGCCGGCAACCGCATCCGGGTGATGACGGTGCATGGCGCCAAGGGGCTGGAGGCGCCGATCGTCATTCTGCCCGACACCGCCAAACGACAACCGCGCAACAGCGACAATCTGGTGATCGGGCCGGATGGCCTGGTGATCTGGAAACCGACCGCCGATAACAGCCCCGACATCGTCACCGACGCGCTGGCCGCGATCAGCACCCAGCAAGCAGATGAACGTAACCGCCTGCTTTACGTCGCCATGACCCGCGCCGAGCAATGGCTGATCACCTGCGCCGCGGGCGATCTGGACAATGGCAACAGCTGGTACGAGC
>NZ_JBFHDW010000177.1:0-5559 GCF_041584535.1 Actibacterium sp.
AACAGCACCGTGTCCTGCGGCACCACGCCGACGGCGGCATGCAGGCTGTCTTGCGTCACGTCGCGCACATCCTGACCGTCGATGCGAAAGGCGCCGTCGTTGACGTCATAGAACCGGAATAGCAACCGCCCGATGGTGGATTTGCCCGAGCCCGACGGCCCGACCAGCGCCACCGACCCGCCCGCCGGCACCGAGATCGACACGCCCTTCAGGATCGGGCGCGCGGCCTCATAGCCGAAGAACACGTTGTCCATCTCGATCGCGCCGCCATTCACCCGCAGCGCCGGCGCGTCGGGTTTGTCGGTGACCTCGGCCGGTTGTTCAAGCAGTTCGAACATCTCGCCCATATCGACCAGACTTTGCCGGATTTCGCGGTAAACCGTGCCCAGAAAGTTCAGCGGCAGTGTGATCTGCACCATATAGGCGTTGACCATGACGAAATCGCCCACGGTCAGCGTGCCGTCCTGCACCCCCATCGCCGCAAGGACCATCACCCCGACCAGACCGGCGGTGATCAACACCGACTGGCCAAAGTTCAGAAAGGCCAGCGACTGAGTGGTCTTGATCGCCGCGTGCTCATACCCCGCCATGGCGGCGTCATAGCGCCCGGCCTCGCGCTGTTCGGCGCCGAAATATTTCACGGTCTCAAAGTTCAGCAGGCTGTCGATGGCCTTTTGGTTGGCATCGGTATCCTGATCGTTCATTTGTTTGCGGATTTTCACCCGCCATTCAGTAACCTTGAAGGTGAACTGCACATACAGCGTGATCGTCACCAGAACGATCGCCAGATACCGCGCGTCGAACACCACGTAAAAGATCACCGACACCATCGCCAGTTCCAGAACCAGCGGCCCGACGCTGAACAGCATAAAGCGCAACAGGAACTCGACCCCCTTGACGCCGCGCTCGATGATCCGGCTCAGACCGCCGGTCTTGCGGGTGATGTGATAGCGCATCGACAGGCGGTGAATATGGTTGAAGGTCTCAAGCGCCAGCCGCCGCAGCGCCCGTTGCGCCACCCGGGCAAAGACCGCGTCGCGCAATTGCTGAAAGCCAACGTTCATCGCCCGCGCCATGCCATAAGCAATGGTCAGACCAATCGCCGAGGCCCCCAGTGCCCAAGCCGGGCTGGGTGCATCCCCGGCCAGACCGTCAACCGCCGCTTTGTAAAAGAACGGCGTCGCGACCGAGATCAGCTTGGCCAGCACCAGCATCAACAGCGCCAGCACCACCCGGCGTTTGACCCAGCCCTGCCCGTCGGGCCACAAATACGGGCCGACACGCGCAATCGTGCGCAACGCGCTGGCGCGCTCAAGTTTCGAAAGATCATCGGTGGTGGGTCTGCGCGCCATCTTCAAGCCTTCTCTGCTATGCAGCAACAGATAGGCCCGACCAACGCGAAAGACCAGAGCCGGCGTTAGTCGGCCAAGGGCACCTCGAACACCTGACCCGGATAAATCAGGTCAGGATCGCGGATCAGATTGCGGTTGGCGTCATAGACTTTGACATATTGCACGCCGTCGCCATAGGTCTCACGCGCGATCTGCCACAGGGTAAAGCCGGGCTGAACGGTGACCAGCTTGACCTTGGGGGCCGGGTCGGGCGTGGTGGCAGCGGCTGCTGGCGTCGCAGCCGGGGCCGTCTCGGCCGACGCGACCTCTTGCGAGGTCGACTCGGTCATCGCCAGCGCACCTTGGGCCTCGCGGGTGAACTCGGTCTCGATCCGGGCGGTGACCTTGCCGGTCTCGTCAACCTGATCGACCCGCAGAACATATGTGCCCGGCGCAATCGCCCCGGTTTCGCCCTGCCAGACGCCCGCGCCATCGGCCTCGGCGGTCAGCAGCGGCTGATTGTCCAGATAAAGGCGCACAAAAGCGTTCGCCGCAGCGCGACCGTCAAACTGCACGCTGCCCGCCGCGGTATAGGCGATGGCGTCAATCGCCAAGTCCTGCACATCGCCACCCGCCGCAGGCTGCAGCACCGACACATCATCCTTTTCGGCCAGCAACACCGCCGGCGCGCGCGGCGCCTCTTCGGTGGTGGTTGGCTCTTGCGCTTCGGCGACCGGCGCGGCAGGCACCGGCGCAAGGATCACCGTGGTCTCGGACGGCACTTGCGTGCCATCGGCCAGCTCCATCAGCAACGACACGACACGGGCATCATCGCTGGGCGCAACCTCGAACAGCGCCGCGAACTTGGCCGCGCCATCGACATCGGACGAAGCCATCTTTTCCCCGTCAACCAGCACATCGACCCGCGCACCGGCAACCCCGCTGCCCGCGACAAGCGCCGCGCCGCCGGGTTCGACCCGGACCACATCAAAACTCGGCGCCGGGATCACTGCCGCCACAGGGGCCGGTTCAGCCGCCGGTTCGGGCGCGAAGGGTGCCTCGGGCTTGGAGGTCTCGGCAACAGGCTGGGCCGCCGGAACCGGCACGGGCGGCACGTCCTGATCCTGCGCCACTAACAGCGCAACGCCCACGATCACGATCGCCGCGCCGCCGATCAGGGCCACTCGTGCCCCGGTGCCAAGATTTGTCCAAAATGCCATGCCTGTTCCCCTCACCCCGGCGATCATGTCCCCCCGACCGCGCTTGCGAGACCATAGCAACCCCGTTATCACGGGTCCAGAACCGCGTAACCGAGGCCAGATATGACACCCATTCGCCCTTCGATCTGTGTCTTTTGCGGCTCACGCGATGGTGATGACCCGGCCTATGGCACCGCCGCCGAAACGCTGGGCACCCGGATTGCCGAACAGGGCTGGCGGCTGGTTTACGGCGCCGGAGACGTCGGCCTGATGGGCCGTGTCGCCCGCAGCACCCAAAGCGCCGGCGGCGAAACCTTCGGTGTTATCCCCGTTCACCTGTTCCAGCGCGAAGTCGGCAAACGCGACCTGTCGACCTTTATCGTCACCGAAAACATGCATGAGCGTAAAAAGGTCATGTTCATGAACTCGGACGCCATCGTCGTTCTGCCCGGCGGCGCCGGATCGCTGGACGAGTTTTTCGAGGTGCTGACATGGGGCCAGCTTGGCCTGCATGAAAAGCCGATCCTCGTGCTGAACATCAACGGCTATTGGGACCCGCTGCGCGCCCTGATCGACCATGTGATCGAACGCGGCTTTGCCGATGCCAGCCTGACCGCGTTCATTGAATTCGTCGATGACGTGCCCACGCTGATGTCGCGCCTGAGCGAACAGCTGGACTGATTGGGGCTCTGCCCCAAACCCCGGGATATTTAGGCGAAAAAGAAGCCAAAGGTCTTTTTCTTGGCTTAAATACTCATGCCCGAGCGGCCTTTGGCCGCGAGACAAAGAAATGACCGGCCCCGAAGGGCCGGTCGCAATTGAATAGACCTGTGGTGACGGATCAGGCGTTCGACAGGCGCTCGGCCACGTTTTCCCAGTTCACCAGCTTGTCGAGGAAGTTGGTCAGATAGGCCGGGCGCTTGTTGCGGAAGTCGATGTAATACGAGTGCTCCCACACGTCGCAGCCCAAAAGTGCGGTCTGGCCAAAGCACAGCGGGTTCACGCCATTTTCGGTCTTGGTGACTTTCAGGCCGCCATCGGCGTCCTTGACCAGCCAGCACCAGCCCGAGCCGAACTGGCCCGCGCCTGCGGCGGCGAATTGTTCCTTGAAGGCATCAATCGAGCCGAAGCTGTCGGTGATCGCGGCGGACAGTTCGCCCGGCATCGCGCCTTCGCCCGGGCCCATCATTTCCCAGAACTGCATGTGGTTCCAGTGCTGTGAGGCGTTGTTGAAGATGCCGTTCTGGGCGACGGCGCCAGCGGCATAGGTGCCTTTGACGATCTCTTCGAGGGTCTTGCCCTCCCACTCGGTGCCGGCGATCAGCTTGTTGCCGTTGTCGACATAGGCCTTGTGGTGCAGGTCGTGGTGGTATTCCAGCGTTTCTTTCGACATGCCAAGATCGGCCAGCGCGTCATGGGCATAGGGAAGGTCGGGAAGTTCAAAAGCCATTGGTCAGCTCCCTGTTGGTTCGTGCGTTGCTTTGTCCTAGATGGCGGTCCTTGCCGGGAAAGGTCAACCCCCGCCGCCGCAAGAACGGCCAGTTGGCCGGGAAAAGTAGGGGCGCTGCTGGCGAGACACTCGACATATAGGCCAGCGCCTGTATCCTTTACCGAATTGAAAGAGCAGCCCGGTCAAGAAGGACTGCCGGACAGGCAGCGCCGCCGCAAGCAGGCACATATGTGATGAGTGACAGAAAACACCGCTATACCATCCTGTCGATGATGAAGGATGAGGGCCATTGTCTGATCGAATGGCTGGCGTATCACCACCATTTGGGCTTTGACAATATCTGCGTCTATACCAACAACTGCACCGATGGCACTGACAAGATGCTGATGCGGCTGGCGCAATTGGGCTATTGCCGGCATTTCGAAAACGTCGTTCCCGCCGACAAGAAACCGCAGCCGCACGCGCTGCAACTGGCCAGCAAAAACCCGGACGTCACCGACAGCGACTGGGTGCTGACCATGGACGCGGACGAGTTCCTGTCGATCAAGGTTGGCGACGGCCGCCTGCCCGATCTGATCGCCGCCCTGCCCGAAGGCACCGATGCGCTGGCGATCACATGGCGGTTCTTTGGCTCAAGCGAGATCACCGACTGGAACCCCGGTCTGGTGTCCCAGACTTTTACCCGCGCAGCACCCGATGATTTCAAAAAGGGCTGGGGCGTAAAGACCCTGTTCCGCCCTTATGAAGACCTGAAACTGGGCATCCACCGCCCGCATATCCGCAAGGCCAAGCAGCAGCCGGAAAAGCTGCAGCGGCTGATGGATCAGCATTGGGTGAATGGTTCGGGTGTGGCGATGCCCACCGATTTCAACCTGTCCGGATGGCGCTCGACCAAGCCGACGCTGGGCTATGATCTGGTCGAGATGAACCACTATGCGGTGAAAAGCTATGAGGCCTATCTGCTGCGGCGGATGCGCGGCAACGTCAACAACAAGGCCGACAAATATAACGCCAATTATTTCGCCATCTTCGACCGCAATGAAATCGTTGCCGACAACGCCGCGCGCCATGCCGAGGCGGTGAAACAGATCATGGCCCAAATGCTGGCCGATCCCGAATTGCGGGCATTGCAGGATGCGGCGAACGCGTTCCATGCGGCTCAGGTCGAGCGGTTGCGCACCACGGGCGAATATGACGACTGGCTGGCCTCGCTGAAACAGGCCTCATTGGTGCCGATGGATAAGCTGGACGAAATCCTGTTCACTCAGCACCTTCCGAAGATGTGGCAGGAAAAGGTCGAGGAATGGCGCACCTCCGGAGTACCGGACAAGGAAATCGCTCTGATGATCGCCCGCAGCCAGACCGCTCGCAAGGCCGAGACCCGCGCCGCATTGCGTGAAGTCGCGGGGGCGCCGGACGAGGGCGCGCCGAACACGCCCGAACCCGACCCGACGCCGCCCGCCAGCGGCGACCAGGACGCCGAGACAAACGCCCGCAAGGCCGAACGCGAAGAGCGCCGCGCCCGCCGCAAGGCCCTGCGCGACCGTGGAGAAATCGCCCGCCCGGAGTGGGCAGCCGC
>NZ_JBFHDW010000178.1:0-5499 GCF_041584535.1 Actibacterium sp.
TATCGGTTTTAAGGGCGCGGCAAGCAGGCCTGCCGCGCCCTGAGATTGCTTAGGCTGCTGCGTCTTTGTTGAAGCGTTCGTAGAACAGATCGCCTTTGTCGGCCATCTCGCGCAGCAGTGCCGGTGTGCTGAACCGGGCGCCGAAACGGGCGGTCAGGTCGTCGCAGATTTCAACCGCGCGGGCGGCGCCAAGGATGTCCAGCCAGCCGAACGGCCCGCCCGACCACGGCGCAAAGCCCCAGCCAAGGATGGCGCCGACATCGCCTTCGCGGATATCCAGCAGCACATTGTCCTCCAGCGCGCGCACGGCCTCAAGAACCTGCGCGAACATCAGGCGGTGCTGCACCTCGTGCAGATCGGGCTGATCGTCACGAACCGGGTATTTCTCGGCCAGACCGTCCCAGACGCCCAGACGCTTGCCCTTTTCATCATAGGAATAGAAGCCCGAGTTCGACTTGCGGCCCAGACGGCCCAGATCGGCCATCCAGAACGCCACCGCGTCAACATCGTCATCCGGATAAGCGTCGCCCATCGCGGCCTTGGTGGCCTTGGCGATCTTGACGCCCAGATCGATCGACACCTCGTCAACCAGTTGCAGCGGCCCGACCGGCATCCCCATCAGCTTGGCCGCATTGTCGACCAGCGTCGGTTCCACGCCTTCGCCGACCATGCGGATGCCCTCGTTGATATAGGGCAGGATACAGCGGTTGGCGTAGAAATAGCGGGCGTCGTTGACGACAATCGGGGTCTTGCGGATCTGGCGGACGAAATCCAGCGCCTTGGCGACCGAGCGATCGCCCGACTGGGCGCCCTTGATGATCTCGACCAGCGCCATCTTGTCGACCGGCGAGAAGAAGTGGATGCCGATGAACTGATCCGGCCGCACGCTGGCCTTGGCCAGTTCCGAGATCGGCAGAGTCGAGGTATTGGTGGCAAAGATACAGTCTTCGCCGACGATGGCCTCGACCTTTTTGGTGACCTCGGCCTTGATGCCCGGATCTTCGAACACGGCTTCGACGATCAGATCGCTGCCTGCCAACGCGTTGTAATCGTTGGTGGCGGTGATCAGCGACAGCAGCGCCTCTTTCTTTTCAGGCGTGCCTTTGCCACGGGCGATGCCCTTGTCCATGTATTTGGCGCTGTAGGATTTGCCGCGATCGGCGGCTTCTTGGCTTTGATCGACCAGCACCACCTTGATCCCGGCCAGCGCCGAAACCAGCGCGATGCCCGCGCCCATCATGCCCGCGCCCAGAACGCCAACCTGTTTCACTTGCTGATCGGGAACGCCAGCCGGGCGCGAGGCACCTTTTTCCAGCTTTTCCTTGTTGATGAACAGCGACCGGATCATCGCCTTCGAGGACGGGTTCATCATGATGTTGGTGAACCAGCGGGCCTCGATCCGCAGCGCCTGATCGAAGGGCACAAGCGCGCCTTCATAGACGGCCGCCAGCACCGCCTTGGCCGCCGGATAGACGCCCTTGGTCTTGCCCAGAACCATCGCATTGGCGCCGACAAAGATCGGGAACCCGGCCGGGTGATACGGCGCGCCGCCCGGCATCTTATAGCCGCGCTTGTCCCACGGTTTGACAATATCGTCGTCGGTGGCCGACAGAACCCACGCCTTGGCGGCGGCCATCGGATCGGCGGAAACCTCGTCGATCAGACCGATGGCCTGAGCTTTCTTCGGGTCCAGAAGCTTGCCTTCCAGCAGCAACGGCGCCGCCGCCATTGCGCCCATTTTCCGCGGCAGGCGGGTGGTGCCGCCCGCGCCGGGGAACAGGCCGATCAGGATTTCCGGCAGGCCGATCTTGGCCTTGTCATCGTCGGCACAGAAAATCCGGTGCGTGCACAGCGCCAGTTCCAGACCGATGCCCAGCGCGGTCCCGGGCAGGGCGGCGGCGATCGGTTTGCCGCCTTTCAGGGTTTTCGGGTCCATGCCGGCGCGTTCGATCTTGCGCATGAAGGTGTGCAGCTTCATCGAACCATCGAACAGCCCCTTGGCCGGATTATCGCCGCCCGCTGCCTGCATCTGCGCCAGAACGTTCAGGTCCATGCCCGCCGCAAAAGTCGGCTTGGCCGAGGTGATGACCACGCCTTTGACGGCGTCATCCGCCAGCGCGGCGTCGATATGGGTTTCCAGCTCGGCCAGACCCTCCAGCGACATCACGTTCATGCTTTTGCCGGGCAGATCCCAAGTGATCACCCCAACGCCATCGCCATCTACGGCATAGGTAAATTCAGTCATGTTTTTCTCCCTCTCCGGGCCAATCCAATATGCGCCGCGCGATCAGTTCTGATCCAGCGGGCTGCCATCCTTGCGGGTGAACCTGGCCGATCCGTCGGCCAGTTCAACTTTCATGTCGATATCCGAGTAATAGGCGATCTCGTGTTGGGCCTTGCTGCCCACCACCAGAAACCGCGCCTCGGTCCGGGTGTTGTTGACGAAACAATGTCCGTTGGCCACGCCCGCCGGAAAGGCGGCGCATTGGCCTTCGGTCATGTCGGTTTCGCCATCATCCGTGATCAATGTGCAGGTGCCTTGGGTGACCATGACGAATTCGTCCTCGTTCTCGTGCCAGTGGCGCAGCGACGAGCGCGCGCCGGGCTGGAGGATCACAAGGTTTGCCCCGAATTGCGTCAGGCCGCCCGCCTGGCCCAGACGCAGCGAACTGCGCCCGGCCATCTGTTCGGCATAAGGCGCCGGATAGATCGAGCCGGTTTTCACCGGAACCGTATCCAGATCGATCACAGCCATCGGTTACACGCGCTCGATAATCGTCGCGGCGCCCATGCCCGAGGCCACGCACAGCGTGGCAAGGCCGGTGGATTTGCCGGTGCGCTCAAGCTCGTCCAGCAGGGTGCCGATGATGATCGCGCCAGTGGCGCCCAGCGGGTGACCCATGGCAATCGCGCCGCCATTGACGTTGACCAACGCCGGATCGACATCGAATGCCTGCTGGAACCGCAGCACGACTGCGGCAAAGGCCTCGTTCACCTCAAAGAGGTCGATGTCGCCGATCGACATGCCGCTGTCAGCGAGAATTTTCTGGGTCACCGGCACCGGGCCGGTCAGCATGATCGTCGGATCGGTGCCGATCTTGGCGGTGGCGCGGATGCGGGCGCGGGGTTTCAGGCCGTTGGCCTCGCCGAATTCCTTGTTGCCGATCAGGATCGCGGCAGCACCATCGACGATGCCCGAGCTGTTGCCGGCATGGTGGATGTGGTTGATCCGCTCAAGATGCGGGTATTTCATCATCGCCACGGCATCAAAGCCCGGCATGACCTCGCCCATGTCCTTGAAGGCGGGTTTCAGCGCGGCCAGCGTCTGAGCGGTGGTGTCGGGGCGCGGATATTCGTCGCGGTCCAGAATGGTCAGGCCGTTCTGATCCTTGATCGCCACGATCGACTTGTCGAACCGGCCTTCCGAGATCGCCACAGCGGCGCGGCGCTGGCTTTCGGCGGCAAGCGCGTCAGCCTGTTCGCGGGTAAAACCGTATTCGGTGGCGATGATGTCGGCCGAGATGCCCTGCGGCACGAAATAGGTCTTCATCGCCAGTTGCGGGTCAATCGCGATGGCGGCGCCATCGCTGCCCATGGGAACGCGGCTCATCATTTCGACACCGCCGGCGATATAGGCCGAACCGGCCCCGCCACGCACCTGATTGGCGGCAAGGTTCACCGCCTCGATGCCACTGGCACAGAAACGGTTGATCGACAGGCCCGGAATGCTTTCATCCAGATCGGACATCAGCACCGCCGAGCGCGCAAGGCAGCCGCCCTGTTCACCAACTTGGGTGACATTTCCCCAAAGCACGTCCTCGACCGCATGTCCGGTCAGGCCGTTGCGCGACTGGATCGCGTTCAGAATCTGCGCACTCAGGTTGACCGAGGTCACTTCGTGCAGGCTGCCATCGGGGCGGCCCTTGCCGCGCGGACTGCGCACGGCGTCATAGATATATGCGTCTGTCATGGTCTCTCTCTTCTTAGCCGGCCCGGTCACTGGGGTTTCCGGGCATCAGATCATAAGGGTGTTTCCATCCGGGCAGGGCGGCGATGCCGTCCAGCCAACGATCGATGTTGGGCCAATCGGCCCGGTCAAAGCCGAAGGGCTCGGGGTAGTATAGGTATCCGCAGCAGGCGAAATCGGCGATGGTCGGCTGATCGCCCACCAGCCAATCCTTGTTGGCCAGTTCGCCGTCCAGCACCTTGAACGCGGCCTTGAGGCGGCCTTGCAGGAAGGCGATCACCTCGGCCGGGCGCTTTTCAGGCGGCAGAAAATTCATCAGGAACCGCGTGGTGCCGCATTGCGACGACATCTTGTGATTGTCCCAGAACATCCAGCGCAGGATATCGCGCCGTTCGGCGGCGCTGCGGCCCCCGAATTTTCCGGTCTTGGACGAGATATAATCCTGCATCACCCCGGATTGGGTCAGGGTCACGTCGCCGTCGATCATCACCGGCACTTCGCCCATCGGGTTCAGTTCCAGATAGGCGGGCGAGCGGGCCTCGCCGTTGAAGAAATCGACAAAGATCGGTTCCCATTCCAGCTCGGCCAGTTCCAGCGTCAAAGCCGCTTTGTAGGAGTTTCCGCTTTCGCCAAAACAGTAAAGTTTGATGGTCATGCGTGGTCCTCTTTGCGGCGCGCCCAAGTCGCGCGGGGATTGAGTATTTTTACCAAGAAAAAAACAAGGGTATTTCCCGGGTTTTCGGCGTTTCCTAGCGTCAGAGTCAGCGTTTCCGGGCCTCAAGACCGGCGCTGAACAGGCGCAGGCGGTGGGTCAGATTGGTGTGGTCGGTGACGCTGTCAAAATGTTCGAACAGGAAGGACAGGGCCTCGCCTTCGTCCAGATCAGCCTCGCGGGCGAACCGGCGCAGGCGGCGATAGCCGCCTTCGGTCATGGCGACGGGAAAGCGGCGGGTCAGGCGCAGACGCTTTGGCACGGTGATCCTCCCTTGTGGCGGGGGCGCGGTGGGCGCCCCCGGTGATAGCTTAGAAGTTTGCGGCATCCAGAGCCATAACTGTCTCGCCGCCGCTTTGAATCCGCGTCAGGTGCAGTGCGGTGTTCGGCAGGTGGCGCGACATATAGTGGCGGCCGGTGACCAGCTTGGTCTGGTAGAATTCAGGGTCCGCCGGGGCATTATCCAGCGCCTCAAGTGCGACCTTGGCCATTTTCGACCACATCAGGCCCATGCAGACCTGACCGAAGAGATGCATGAAGTCATAGGACCCGGCCAGCGCGTCATTGGGGTTTTTCATGCCGGTCTGCATGAAATACATGCCCGCGGCCTGAAGGTCTTTGCTGGCCTGTTTCAGCGGATCGAGAAAGCCGGTTTTCAGCGCCTCGTTGCCGTCGTTGTCCTTGATGAAGGTCTTCACCAGATCGAAGAACGCCATCACATGCTTGCCGCCATCGGTGGCCAGTTTACGACCGACCAGATCCAGCGCCTGAACGCCATTTGCGCCTTCGTAGATCATCGGGATCCGGGCGTCGCGGACGA
>NZ_JBFHDW010000179.1:0-5478 GCF_041584535.1 Actibacterium sp.
CGGGCGATCCCGGCATTGTTCACAAGGGTATCCGGCGCGGACCAGCGATCTGACAGGGCGGCGACCGCGTCTGTCACACCGGCACCGTCGGTCACATCGACCTCTTGCCCGAAGACCCGGTCAGACGCTGATCCGAGAACCTCGGGCAAAGCTGCAAGCGCCTTGGAATCACGGTCCCAGACGGCGACGCGGTGACCTTTCTCTAAAAGTTTGCGCGTGATGCCCAGGCCTATGCCCTGTGCCCCACCGGTGACGATGGCTGTTCTTTCCGACATTCGCACCTCCCTCACACCGAAAGGATGGTGACGACCGCAACAGCAGAGTCGCCCGCAAGCTGCCCACCGTTGTTTTCGGCCAGCGCGACCTTGGCGCCATCTTTCTGACGCGCGCCCGCGGTGCCACGCAGATGCTGCACAAGTTCGATGATCTGCCCCGCGCCGGTGGCGCCGATGGGGTGACCGCGCGACAACAGGCCACCGCTTGGGTTTACGGGGATGCGCCCGCCGACATCCGTGTCGCCGTTGCGGATCATCGCAATCGCACCACCGGGGCCACACAGGCCAAGGTTTTCATAGTGAATCAACTCCGCCGGCGCAGAAGCGTCATGAAGTTCCACCACATCAAGGTCTTCCGGTCCGATACCCGACATCTCGTAAGCCTTGCGCGAGGCGGACACCGCGACGAGATCACGTTCGCCATGCGCCTTGGCCGACACCACCGCCGAGGCACGGACCTTGATGGCCGGCGTATCGAGTTTCTTAGCGAATTCCGGCGAGGTCAGAACGATGGCCGCCGCGCCGTCCCCAATGGAGGAACACATGAACAGCGTCAGCGGGTCGCTGATCATGCGGCTACCCATGACTTCTTCCAGCGTGGTCTCTTTGCGGAATTGCGCGATGGGGTTAAGGCTGCCTGCGTGACGGCTTTTGACCACGACGCGGCCAAAGTCCTCGGCCGAGCCACCGGTTTTCTCAAGCCACTTGCGCGCCTTGACCGCATAAAGGTCCATGAACAACGACCCCGAGCCCGCCTGATAGCCTTCGGGCAGCGGCTCGTCGAGGTCAACGGCGCGGGAAAACGCCCCGAAAGAGACGGCCTTGTCCTCGTGCGTCAGCTTTTCCGCACCCATTACGATCACGCATTCGGCCTGACCGCTGGCGACCATCAACCAGCCGATGTGAAAGGCGCTGCTGGAAGAGGCACAGGCGTTTTCGACATTGAACATCGGCACGCCATCCAGTCCGGTATTGCGCAGCGAGGATTGCGCGCGGATCATCTCTTGACCGGTGACGACGCCCGCCGCCGCGTTGCCAAAGATTACCTGATCAACCTGATCAGGGGTAATACCGGCATCCTTGAGGGCCGCGGATACGGCTTCCTCGGACAGGGATTTCAGGTTGCGGTCCATGAATTTGCCAAAGGCCGTCATGCCGATGCCTGAGATGATAACGTCTCTCATTCTGTGTCCTTTGTTTGTATAGGGTTTGCGGTCGGGCGCAGCCGTTTGAAGCTGCCCGTTGCTGTGGCAACGAGACTGCCGTCGGTGTCGCGCACCTCGCCTTCGGAAAAAAGCACGCGGCTTCCGCCGCCGCTGATGCGTCCGGTGGCGCGCATCCGTGGGCCTTTGGGCGCGGCAATATAATTGACCGAAAGTGTCAGGGTGACAGCGCGCACAAGGTCCGCGTCTTTGGCCGTCACCCGCACAGGCAGCCCGCAAGCCGCGTCGAGTAGGGTGGCAATGACCCCGCCATGCATCCGGCCCTCGGCGTTAAGATGCCGCGCGCTGACGGTCAGTTCGAAAACCGCGCCGGTTTCATCCAACTCAAGGAACTCCAACCCGAGATCGGCCAGAAAAGGGCTTTCATTCAGAAGCGCTTCAAGGTCCCATGGCGCGCGAAAAGAGGCGGGAACCGTCATGGCCGCTCAAACACGGCGGCAAAGCCCATGCCTCCGCCGATACACATGGTTTCAAGCCCGTATTTCGATCCGCGCCGCTCCATCTCGTGCAGCAGTGTGGTCAGAATACGCACCCCGGTCGCGCCGATCGGATGACCAAGCGAGATCCCCGAGCCGTTCACGTTAACCCGGTCGAAATCGCTGACCTCAAGCGCTTTGAGAACCGCAAGCGCCTGCGCGGCGAAGGCTTCGTTCAGCTCGATCAGGTCCATCTGGTCAAGCGTCAGGCCGGACTTGGCCAGCGCCTTTTTCGTTGCGGGAACCGGGCCGATGCCCATGCGCGCCGGATCACATCCGGCGACGCCCCAACCGACGAGCCGCGCCATCGGCGTCAGCCCGTGCTTTTCGAGATAGTCAGCGGATACGACAAGACAGGCCGCCGCCGCGTCATTTTGCTGACTCGAGTTTCCGGCCGTGCAAACCCCGCCTTCACGGATAACCCGGAGTCCCGAAAGAACATCCATCGTGGTGTCGGGGCGGATGCCTTCGTCACGCGTGACGGTGGTGACAGTGCCTTTTTTACCGGGCACATCAACCGGGGCGACTTCCTTGTCGAAAAGGCCGGTTTCCCACGCCGCATGGGCATTGGCATGGCTGCGCACGGCAAAAGCATCCGCCTCTTCGCGGGTGATATCGTATTCGCGGGCAAGCGTGTCGGCGGTCTCGGGCATTCCCGAAATCACGCCGAAACGCTCTTCGGGTTGCGAGCGGACGCGGCCACGGTCCAACCGGTCATGCAGCGTGACGCTGCCCGCGCGCCCACCCCAGCGCATATCGGTAGAGTAATATTCGATGTTGGACATGCTCTCGACGCCAACGACCATGACCGCATCGGCCTGCCCGGTCTGGATATTCATCGCGGCATTGATGACCGCCTGCAGACCCGATCCACAACGCCGGTCCAGCGTATAGCCCGGCACCTCAATCGGCAGACCGGCGGCCAAGGCACCGTAACGTCCCAGACACGGTGCTTCGCTTGAGGCATAGGATTGCGAGACGATGACGTCGTCCAGCGTGTCACCGGGAATGCCCGTGCGCGCCATCAATTCCTTGACGATATGCACCATCAAGACATCAGCGGTCAGCGGTCTTAAAGCGCCACCGAACTTGCCGATGGGCGTTCGGACCGGCGCGACGATATAGGCGTCTTTCAGGTCGGGCATGGGTGATCCTCCTGGGGCGGTGTCGAAAACCGCCCATTAAAGCTTCGTCCGTATTGCGAACTTATGTCCGTTATTAGATTGATACACGCACTCAAGTCAAGCCGCAGCAGGGTCATAAGGTTGAGGCCCACCCAGCTTTTCCGTTCGGATATTTTCCGGCGAATTTTTCCAGCACAGCAGATTACGCGCCTTGCGTCGGTCTGCCCGGCGAACGTTGACTGCGACAGCAAGCACAGGCATATACTGCCATATATCGGACGTTAGTTCGCCATACGATCTTTTTGAAAGGCGGATGCTTTGATCACCACAGAAAGCGAAGCGGTGGCGGACCCCCTGCCCGACCTGTCAAAATGGATCCGTCCGGGCGATTCAATTGTATGGGGTCAGGCGGGGGGCGAACCCGAAGCCCTGACCCGTGCCCTTGTCGCGCAAAGAGCGGCGCTTGGCCCTCTGACGGTGACGGTCGGCTTTAGCCTGACTGACACGATTTCTCCGGAACACGCCGACCACATCCGCATTCGCTCTTATTGTGCAAGCGGCACAAACCGCAGCCTTTCGCGCGCGGGGCTGCTCGACATCCTGCCGGTGCCCTATTCGTGGCTTCCCAACGCGCTGGCGGATATCGATGTTCTGATGCTCCATCTGCCACCTGCCCGCCCCGATGGCCGATTTAACCTTGGCCTGATGCAGGAATATATTGCCCCGCTCATCCCCCGCGCACGCGTAATTCTGGCCGAGGTAAACGACCAGATGCCAAGCGTTCCCGGCCTGCTGGATATCGGCCCGGAACAAATCGATCACATCGTCGAAACCTCACGCCCCCTGAGGGAATTACACCATCCCGCGCCGGGCGCCGCCGAACTGAAAATAGCCAGGCACATAGCTGGTATCATCGAAGACGGGTCTGTTCTTCAAATGGGCCTTGGCCAGATCCCCGAAGCCGTGCTTAGCGCCCTTGGACAGCATCGCGATCTGGGCATTCATTCCGGGGTGATAGGCGATGGTGTCGCCGATCTGACCGAAGCGGGCGTCATCACGAACGCCCGCAAGACAAGGGATCAAGGCGTATCGGTCACCGGTTGGTTGCTGGGCAGCCGTCGGATCTATGATTTTGCGCATGGCAATGACGGCGTGCGCCTTTGCCCCTGCACTTATACTCATAATCCGGCGATTTTGGCCGAGCACGACCGATACGTCGCCATCAACGCAGCGATCGAAGTGGACCTGACCGGTCAGGTCAATGCCGAGGTGGCCGGTGGCCGCTATATCGGGGCCGTAGGGGGCGCGGCAGAATTCCTGCGCGGCGCCCATGCGTCGCGCGGTGGGCTACCGATCATCGCGCTGCCCTCGACCGTCGCCAGAACAGGCGCAAGCCGGATCGTCGCACAGTTAAGCGGTCCGGTCAGCACACCCCGCAGCGAAGCCGGCCTGATCGTTACCGAACACGGGATTGCGGACCTGCGCGGGAGATCGCTGCGGGAACGTCGAAAACTGATGATCGACATCGCAGGCCCCGAGCATCGCGCGGCACTGGAGGCCGCAGAGACCTAGGTCCCGAGCGCCCCGGTCCGGGCCTCATTGGCCAGCCTGCCCTTGCGGGCCAGCGATACCGCCCCCGACCGGCGCGCCGTTATCCACGACGACGGCATGCCGGTCAGGTTGAGGATGGTTATGCCACCGCGCCAAAATCCCTGGCGCTGAGGCTCAGAGTGGAACTCGCCCCGTGCGTGATCTGTTTCTCCAGCGCCAAAGCCTGAGGGAACACGTTGTCCATATAGAATTGTACCAGCCTCAGTTTGGAACGGTGGAACTCGCGCCCGTTGCCAGCCGCAATACGCTGACCTGCCTTCAGCGCGGCGTCGCCCATGGCCCATGCCCCCAACGCGATGCCGAACAGTTCCAGCACGTTCACCGCAACCGCCGAAGGTTCGTTGCCATTCTGCGCAAGAATCCAGACCTTGGTCTCGTCGACCAGAATCGCGGCAGCCAGAACCGTCGCGCTGAGCGCCTGCCATTGCACATCCGGGCTCGACATCGCGCCAAGCGCAACCGCCGTGGCCCGCATATCGGCCACAAGTTCGCCGACCGCCTTGCCCTGATCGCGTGCGATCTTGCGGCCGACAAGGTCCAGCGACTGAATGCCGGTGGTGCCTTCATAGATCGTGGTGATCCGGGCATCGCGCAGGTGCTGCGCCGCGCCGGTTTCCTCGATATAGCCCATGCCACCATGCACTTGCACACCCAGCGAGGACGAATGCACCGACAGTTCGGTCGACCAGGCCTTGGCCACCGGGATCAGCAGATCGACCCGGCGCTGATGGCGGGCGCGTTCATCTGCATCTTCCGCGCGGCGGGCAAA
>NZ_JBFHDW010000180.1:0-5456 GCF_041584535.1 Actibacterium sp.
ACCGAGGCCGAAACGACCGACAATCGCGATGCGGTGCTGACTGCCTCGGTCCGGCCGCGCGCGCGGCCGGCCCGCCCCGATCCGGCCCCCACGCCCGAGGTCAAACCGACCCCGCCGCGCGATCCGATCGCTGATGCGGTGGCGCAGGCCGTGGCCGGTGGCGCGCAGGATACGACCGGCAACGGCACCGCGCCGGTCGGCCCGCCGCTGACCAGCGGCGAGAAAGACGCGCTGAGGATCGCGGTGCAAAGCTGTTGGAGTGTCGACCCCGGCTCGCCCGCAGCGCGGATCACCGTGGTCGTGGGCATTAGCCTGAGCGAGGACGGCATGGTGGACGGCAATTCGCTGAAACTTTTGTCGGACAGCGGCGGCGACCCGGCGGCGATCCGCTCGGCTTTTGATGCGGCGCGTCGGGCCATTTTGCGTTGCCAAAAGAATGGCTATGCTTTGCCGAAAGAAAAATACGCCCAATGGCGCAATATCGAGATCACCTTCGATCCGTCGAAAATGAGGAAATGAGCATGTTGAGACTTCTGACGCTGCTTTTGACCCTGATCGCGCTGCCGGCGGCGGCGCAAAACGGGCCGCTGCGTATCGTGATTGATCAGGGCGTGATCGAACCGATGCCCTTTGCGGTGCCCGATTTCATCGCGGAAACCGCCGAGGCCGCCAACTATGCCCGCGAGATCAGCCGCGTCGTGGCGGCGGACCTGACCGGCACCGGCCTGTTCCGCGAGATTCCGGCCTCGGCCTTTATCTCGGGCGTGACCAGTTTCGACAGCCCGGTGCAATATGCCGACTGGAAGGCCATCAACGCGCAGGCGCTGGTGACCGGCGCGGTGTCGGTGGCGGGCGGTGGGCGGATCACCGTCAAGTTCCGGCTGTTCGACGTGTTCTCGAATGCGCCTCTGGGCGGGGGGCTGCAATTCACCGGCACCACCGACACGTGGCGGCGCATGGCGCATAAGGTGGCGGATCAGGTCTATAGCCGGATCACCGGCGAGGGCGGTTATTTCGACAGCCGCGTGGTCTACATCGCCGAGACCGGCCCCAAGAACAACCGGGGCAAGCGGCTGGCGATCATGGATTACGATGGCGCCAATGTTCAGGCGCTGTCCGATGGCAAATCGCTGGTGCTGGCGCCGCGGTTCTCGCCGACCGGTGACCGGGTGCTTTACACCAGCTTTGAATCCGGCTTTCCGCGGATCTATCTGATGGATGTCGCCCGCCTGAGCCGCAAGGCGCTGGACGATCAGCCCGGCAGCATGACCTTTGCGCCGCGGTTCTCGCCCGATGGCCGCACTGTGGTCTATTCGCTGGAGCGCGGCGGCAACACCGATATCTATACGCTGAATCTGGACAATGGCCGCCGTCTGCAACTGACCTCGGCCCCGTCGATTGAAACCGGGCCCAGCTTTTCCCCTGATGGCAAGAACATCGTCTTTACCTCGGACCGGTCGGGCAATCCGCAGCTTTACATCATGTCCGCCGCTGGCGGCGAGCCGCACCGTATCAGCTTTGGCCAAGGGCGCTATTCCACGCCGGTCTGGTCGCCGCGTGGCGATATGATCGCCTTTACCAAGCAAAATCAGGGCCGGTTCCATATTGGCGTGATGCGGGTGGATGGCTCGGAAGAGCGTCTCTTGACCGCGTCCTTCCTTGACGAAGGCCCGACCTGGTCGCCGAACGGTCGGGTCATCATGTTCAGCCGCGAGACCGCCGGCGCCGGCGGCACAACGGCGCTGTATTCCGTCGATGTCTCGGGCCGAAACCTGCGGCGCCTGCCGTTGCAGGGCGGGGCCTCGGACCCGGCATGGTCGCCGTTGCTGCCGTAAGCGCGGGCGTTCCCAACCGTTGGGCAAACTGGTAAACTGACAACAATCGAGCCAAAAACGATAACAAGGACACAGAAATGAAAACCCTCACCAAATCCATTCTGGTTGTGGCGATGCTGGGCCTCGGAGCCTGCACCGACGCGGGCCGGTTTGACTCGACCGGCGGGGCCGGTGTCGGGATGGGCAATGCCTCGGACCCGACCTCGCCTGCGTATTTCCAAGAGGCGGTCGGTGATCGCATCTGGTTCGCGGTCGATCAAAGCACCCTCAGCGATCTGGCGGTCAGCGTGCTGAACGAACAGGCCGCATGGCTGATCAACAACACCGAATACAGCGCCCTGATCGAAGGCCATGCCGACGAACAAGGCACCCGCGAATACAACCTTGCCCTTGGCGCACGTCGCGCCAGCGCGGTGCAGGAATACCTGATCTCGCGCGGGGTGTCTCCGAACCGGCTGCGCACCGTCAGCTATGGCAAGGAACGCCCGATCGAGATTTGCTCGCAGGAATCCTGCTATGCCCAGAACCGGCGCGCTGTGACTGTTCTCAGCGCCGGCGCTGGCGCCTAAGGGGGGGCTGAGATGCGGCGGGGGCTGGTTTTCGCGGCCATGACGGCGGCACTGATGCTGGGGGGAACCGCCCCGGCATCGGCGCAATCGCGGGATGAGACGCTGGCCGATATCCGCCAGCAACTGTCGATGGTCTATGTCGATGTGCAGCGCCTGAAGCGCGAGCTTTCGACCACCGGCGGCGCAACCGGCGTCGGCGCTGGCGGCACGGTTCTGCAACGGTTGGACGCGATCGAGGCCGAGCTACAGCGCCTGACCGCCAAGGCCGAGCAATTGGAATTCCGCATCGACCGGGTGGTTGGTGACGGCACCAACCGCATCGGCGATCTGGAATTCCGCCTGTGCGAACTGGAACCCAAATGCGACATCAGCAAATTGGGGGAAACCACGACGCTGGGCGGGGATATCGGCATGCCGCCGGTGGTGACACCGACGCCGCCCGCCGTGACCGAACTGGCCGTGGGCGAACAGGCCGATTTCGACCGCGCCAAGGCGGCGCTGGACGAGAGCCGCTATGACGACGCGGTTCGCGCCTTTGCCGCCTTTGTCGACACCTATCCCGGTGGCCCGCTCAGCAGCGAGGCGCATTATTACCGGGGCGAGGCCCTGATCCAGCAGGGTCAGACCACCGACGCCGCCCGCGCCTTTCTGGAAAGCTTTTCCGGGGCGCCGCGTGGCCCGCGTGCGCCTGATGCCCTGTTCCAGCTTGGGCTTCAGCTTCAGGCGCTGGGACAAACCCAAGAGGCCTGCGTCACCTTGGGCGAGGTTGGCACCCGCTTTCCCGATGCGCCGATCGCCGCCGATGCCGAGGCCGCGCGCTTTGCGTTCCGGTGCAATTGAGCGCCGCAGCGTCTGATCTGACCGCCGCGTTTGCCGCGGCTCTTGGCGATGCGGCGCAAGCCGGGCTTGGGCTGGCGGTGTCGGGGGGCAGTGACTCGGTCGCGGTGCTGAGGCTGGCGCGCGATTGGGCCGACAAAACCGGCACAAGGCTGGCGGTGGCCACGGTCAACCACGGCCTGCGCGCCGAGGCCGTGTCCGAGGCCGCCTTTGTTGCCGACCTGTGCGCCGATCTGGATATTCCTCACCATGTGCTGAACTGGTCCGGCTGGGACGGGCAGGGCAACCTGATGGATCAGGCCCGCCGTGCCCGCTATCGACTGATCGCGGATTGGGCCGGATCGCAAGGGCTGGGCACGGTGGCCTTGGGCCATACCGCTGACGATCAGGCCGAAACCTTTCTAATGCGGCTGGCGCGGGGCTCGGGGGTGGATGGCCTGTCGGGGATGGCGGCGCGGCACCGGTCGAACGGCATTCTGTGGTTGCGCCCGGTGCTGGACCAGCGCCGCGCGGATTTGCAGGCCTATCTGCGGCAGATCGGGCAGAGCTGGATCGACGATCCCAGCAATGACGACCCCCGCTTTGACCGGGTGCGTATCCGGCAGATGATGGCGGTCCTGCAGGATCTTGGCCTTGGCGTCCAGACCCTGACCGCCACCGCCGATCGAATGGCCATGGCCCGCGCCGCATTGGAGCAGGCCGCCGTCCGCGCCGCCGCTGATTGCGCCACGATTGATCAGGGTGATGTGGTGTTTCAGATCGGCGTTCTGGCGGGTTTACCCGACGAAACCCGGCTGCGGTTGCTGTCAGCGGCGATCTGTTGGGTGGCCTCAGCCGACTATCGCCCACGTCTTAGCGCCCTGACCAACACCTGGTCCGAGCTTCTGGCCGGGCGGCAAAGGCCGCTGCATGGCGCCATGCTGATCCCGAAAAACCAACAGCTTCGGGTCACACGCGACCCGGCAGCGGTAGCGGGCCTGTGCACACCGTTCGGGGGGCTTTGGGATGGCAGATGGCGCATTTCCGGGCCTGAAAGCAACGGGTTAGAGGTTCGCGCGCTGGGGGCTGAAGGCCTGACATTCTGCCCGGATTGGCGCGAAACCGGGCGGCCGCGGATGGCGCTGTTGGCCTCGCCGGCGCTGTGGTCAGGCGACCATCTGATCGCCGCGCCACTGGCCGGGTTTGGCAATGGCTACCGCGCTGAATTGGCGCAGGGGGCTGAAAGCTTTGCCTTATCGCTGATAGCGCATTGAACCTCTGTCTTATATCTCTATTTTAGTGGGGTGGTCGGCCCTGTCGCCGATCCTTGATTGTTGAGGAGTCTTCCGTGGGTAACGCGCGTAACATCGCCTTTTGGGTTGTCCTGTTTCTGTTGATCCTGGCCCTGTTTAACCTGTTCAGCGGCGGACAAACGACGATGTCCTCGCAAACCCTGAGCTACACCCAGTTCCTTGAGCGTGTTGACGCGGGCGAGGTGACGGCGGTGCGGCTGGATGGGGAAAAAGCCCTGATCCGCGGCACGGATGGCGCCACCTATACGGCGATCATCCCGCAAGGCGTCGATCTGACTGACCGGCTGGTAGACAAGAACGTCGATATCTCGGCTGAACCGCAGGAACAGAACGGCCTGCTGGCCTATATCGGCACCTTGCTGCCGTTCATCCTGTTGATCGGCATCTGGATTTTCCTGATGAACCGGATGCAGGGCGGCGGCAAAGGCGGGGCGATGGGCTTTGGCAAATCGCGGGCCAAGCTGCTGACCGAAAAGCACGGGCGCGTCACCTTTGACGATGTCGCCGGCATCGACGAGGCCAAGGACGAGCTGGAAGAAATCGTCGAATTCCTGCGCAACCCGCAGAAATTCAGCCGCCTTGGTGGCAAGATCCCGAAAGGCGCGCTGCTGGTTGGCCCTCCGGGCACCGGTAAGACCCTGCTGGCGCGCGCGATCGCGGGCGAGGCGGGCGTGCCGTTTTTCACCATCTCGGGGTCGGACTTTGTGGAAATGTTCGTCGGCGTCGGCGCAAGCCGCGTGCGCGACATGTTCGAACAGGCCAAGAAAAACGCGCCGTGCATCGTGTTCATCGACGAGATCGACGCCGTGGGCCGGTCGCGTGGCGTCGGCTATGGCGGCGGAAATGACGAGCGCGAGCAGACGCTGAACCAGCTTCTGGTCGAAATGGACGGGTTCGAGGCCAACGAAGGCATCATCATCGTC
>NZ_JBFHDW010000181.1:0-5388 GCF_041584535.1 Actibacterium sp.
CGAAATTGCTGCGGTTCTTGCAAACCTCGACCATTCAGCCGGTTGGCGCGCCCACGCCGCGCAAGGTCAATGTGCGGATCATCTGCGCCACCAACCGCGACCCGCTGGAAGAAGTCCGGCGCGGGCGGTTCCGCGAGGATCTGTATTATCGCCTGCATGTGGTGCCGATCCACCTGCCGCCACTGCGGTCGCGCGGCGAGGATGTGATCGAAATCGCCGAAGAGGCGCTGCAACGCTTTGCCGCCGAGGAAGGCCGCGTGTTCACCAGTCTGGACCCCAAGGTCCGCGACCTGTTCCGACGCCTGCCATGGCCGGGCAATGTGCGGCAATTGCTGAACGTGCTGCGCCATGGCGTGGTGCTGAACGAAGGGCCGGTCCTGACGCTGGATATGCTGCCGATCGAGCTGCTACACGAACGCGAGCAACTGGGCGCCGCCCTGACCCCAGCCGCGCCACGCCTCGCGCCCACTGATCCGGTGCTGGACCTGAACGCGCTGTTGGGCAAGACGCTGGCCGAGATCGAACAACTGGTGATCGAGGAAACCATCGCCATGCATGGCGGCTCGGTGCCCAAGGCGGCGCGGGTGTTGGATGTCTCGCCCTCGACCCTGTATCGCAAGCGCGAGTCCTGGGCCAAATCCGGGACCGATTAGGGCTAGACGAACTGTTCGCGGATCAGCCGCTCTTCCAGCCCGTGACCCGGATCGAACAGGATGCGATGCGCGATTTCAGGTTCGCTTTGAATTTCAACCGACACCACCTGACCGGCGCTGCGACTGTCGGCATCGGCCATCACCGGCCGTTTTGACGGTTGCAGCACGTCGAACCGCACATGGGCGGTGCTGGGCAACAGCGCGCCGCGCCAGCGCCGGGGCCGGAACGCCGCCATCGCCGTCAGCGCGAGAACATCCGACCCGATCGGCAGGATCGGCCCGTGCGCCGAATAGTTATACGCGGTCGATCCCGCCGGGGTCGACAACAGCGCCCCGTCGCACACCAGCTCGTCCAGCCGCACCCTGCCATCGACCGAGATCCGCAGCTTGGCCGCCTGCGGCCCGGCGCGCAGCAGCGACACCTCGTTGATCGCCAGCGCCACATGCACTTTGCCATCATTGGAAATCGCCCGCATCTTCAGCGGGTTAATCACCTCTTCCGCGGCATTTGCCAGACGTTCCTGCAAGCCCGGCTCGTGATATTCGTTCATCAGAAACCCGACCGTGCCGCAATTCATGCCATAGATCGGGATGTCCAGATGCTGCATCCCGTGCAGGGTTTGCAGCATGAACCCGTCGCCCCCCAGCGCCACGATCACATCGGCCTTTTCCACCGGCACATTGCCGTATTCCATCGCCAGATGCCGCCGCGCGTTTTCCGCGACGTGGCTTTCGCTGGCCAGAAAGGCGATTTTCTTGTCGGGCATTGGAACGTCCTCTTTTGCGGCATTGTTCACAGTGCAGGCCGGGGAACTCAAGCCCAAAGCGCGCGCGGGCAACCGCCGCCGCCCTTACAAATGCAGCATAGGACCGAATCCGCCCTTTCGTGGCCGGAAATTGTCGGCTAAACAGCGCGCAATTCTGCTGCCTTCAGGAGACGCACATGAACGCCACGCACCGTGATGCCGGTTTCTTTACCGAATCTCTCGCCACGCGCGACCCCGAAATCGCCAAGGCCATCGGTCTTGAGCTGGGCCGCCAGCGCGACGAGATCGAGCTGATCGCCTCTGAGAACATCGTGTCCCGCGCGGTGATGGAGGCTCAGGGCTCGGTGATGACCAACAAATATGCCGAAGGTTATCCGGGCCGTCGCTATTACGGTGGCTGCCAGTTCGTCGATATCGCCGAGGAACTGGCGATCGAGCGCGCCAAGCAGCTTTTCAACTGCGAATTCGCCAACGTGCAACCCAACTCGGGGTCGCAGGCCAACCAGGGCGTTTACACCGCGCTGCTGCAACCCGGCGACACCATTCTGGGCATGTCGCTGGATGCCGGCGGCCACCTGACCCACGGCGCCAAGCCGAACCAGTCGGGCAAATGGTTCCACGCCGTGCAATACGGGGTGCGCAAGCAAGACAGCCGCATCGACTATGATCAGATTCAGGCGCTGGCGACCGAGCATCAGCCCAAGCTGATCATCGCCGGTGGCTCGGCCAATCCGCGTCAGGTGGATTTCAAGAAAATGCGCGAGATCGCCGACAGCGTCGGTGCGCTGCTGATGGTCGACATGGCGCATTTCGCCGGTCTGGTCGCGGGCGGTCAGCACCCCTCGCCGTTCCCCTATGCCGATGTGGCGACCACCACCACGCATAAAACCCTGCGCGGCCCGCGCGGCGGCATGATCCTGACCAACAACGAAGAGATCGCCAAAAAGATCAACTCGGCGATCTTCCCCGGCATTCAGGGCGGCCCGCTGATGCATGTCATCGCCGGCAAGGCCGTGGCCTTTGGCGAGGCCCTGCGCCCCGAATTCAAGGACTATGCCGCTCAGGTGATCAAGAACGCTCAGGCGCTGGCTGATCAACTGATGAAGGGCGGTCTGGACATCGTGACCGGCGGCACCGACACCCATGTGCTGCTGGTCGACCTGCGCCCCAAAGGCGTCAAAGGCAACGCCACCGAAAAGGCCCTTGGTCGCGCCCATATCACCTGCAACAAGAACGGCATCCCGTTTGACCCGGAAAAACCGATGGTCACCTCGGGTGTGCGTCTTGGCACCCCGGCGGGCACCACCCGTGGCTTTGGCGAGGCCGAGTTCCGCCAGATCGCGGACTGGATCGTCGAGGTTGTCGATGGTCTGGCCGCCAATGGCGAAGACGGCAACGCCGAGGTCGAAGCCAAGGTCAAGGCCGAGGTCGAAGCCCTGTGCGCCAAGTTCCCGATCTATCCGGGCCTGTAAGCACCGCGACATCATTCGGATCAGGGGGCTTCGGCCCCCTTTTTCATGCGCGGCGGGCCTAGCCCTGCTGCTGCCACAGCGCCACGGCGATCAGGCCGAACAGCACCACCATCACGCTTAGCGCCGCACCGCCGAAAATCGAGAATAACAGTTCTTTCCGCCGCGCCTTGGGGTCGACGGTTTTCAGCCATGCCATGACCCGGCGCTCGGCCACTTCAAGGCGCGGCAGGTCTAACTGGCGCGCCAGCTTGGGGTGATCGGCCTGCGCCTGCGCCTCGGCCACGGCACGCGCATCGCGGCGCACATAGCCCGGCATCCGCCGCCCGACCCGCCGCAACTGGGTCTTCAGATCGGGGCCGCGCACATGCAGGCGGGCCTCGATCTCGGCCGAAATCTGAGCCGCCATTTCGGAAACTGAAACCACCGGGCACCCCCTTTCGGCGCTATTTTCCCCTCTGGCCGGGCGCGGCGCAACACGGTATTCAGGGCGTATGCTGAATACTGTTCTGACTGGCGACGCCACCGACAAACTGCCGCTTTTGATCGTGCACGGGCTATATGGCTCGGCCCGAAACTGGGGCGTGATTGCCAAGCGCATGTCCGACACGCGACAGGTGATCACGGTTGATATGCGAAATCACGGGGAAAGTCCGCAGACCCCGACGCACAGCTATGCCGATCTGGCCGCCGATCTGGCCCGGGTGATCGAGGCCCACGGCGGTCAGGCCGATGTGGTCGGGCATTCGATGGGCGGTAAGGCGGCGATGATGCTGGCCCTGACCCGGCCCGAGCTGGTGAACCGTCTGGTGGTCGCCGACATCGCGCCGATCGCCTATGGCCACGACCAGACGCCGCTGATCGAAGCGATGCGGGCGATTGATCTGTCGAAGGTCGAGAAACGCTCGGACGCCGACCGGCAATTGGCGCAGTGGGTCGATGACGCCGGCACCCGCGCCTTTCTGCTGCAATCGCTGGATCTGAAAACCCGGCGCTGGCGGCTGAATTTCGACACGCTGGCCGCCGAGATGCGCCAGATCATCGGTTGGCCAGATGACGTCAGCGGCCAGTTCGACAAGCCGACGCTATTCCTGTCCGGCGCTAATTCCGATTACGTGCGCCCCGAATACCGCCCCGCGATCAAGGCGCTGTTCCCGAGTGCGAAATTCGCGAAACTTCCCGGTGCAGGCCATTGGCTGCATGCCGAGAAGCCGCGTGAATTCGAAGCCGCGATGCGGGCCTTTTTCGGCTAGCGGGCCACGATTGCCTTGGCAATACCCCAGCTGACCGGCACGGCCAGCACAAAGCCAATTGCAGCGGCAATCAAAATCGGGATCAGCGTGTCTTGCCCAATCACAAGCGCCACCACGATACCCGACCCCATCAAAGTGGTTGAAATCAACGAAAACAATAACATAGCCACGCGAAGCATAGCAGTCTCTCCTTTGCGAGATGCGTTCAGGTCAAATTACAATCATTTTTCTGAATGTGTCTTTGACCTGACGCAAACCGCAAGGCGAAATTCTCAGCTTTCCGGCGATTTCATCCGCATCATCAGGCCGTTTTTCAGGATGAACTGATGGTAAAGCGCGCCGACGATATGGGCACCGACAAGGATCATCAGCAGCGAGGTCAGAACCTCGTGCCCTTCCGCCGCCAGATCAACGCCGCCAAACCACGCCGTCAGCCCCGAGATCGGCAGGACGATCATCAGCGCATACAGCGCCAGATGCGTCAGATGCGCCAGTTTCTTCAGTGCGGGATGTTCTTCTTCCGGCGGCAGCGGCGCACCGCGTTTCATCCGCACGGTCAGACGCAGCAGACCCAGAACCAGAATCGCGATACCGCCAAAGATATGCGACGCCACCAGCACGGTAGGCGCGTTTTCGATGCCGTGTTCAATGTTGTCCCACGCTTCACCAATGAAATCGGAGAACAGGAACTGCGCGCCCATCAGCGCGGCGATGATCCAGTGAAGAAGAATTTGAGTGCGGGAGTATCCAGTCGGTTTGGTCATCGGGGTCTCCAAAATGAATGAGGTCAACATATGATACGCGGCTCGTCCTGCAATCCGTCGCGCATATTATATGGAAAGGTCAATTTCACCTTGGGAAGAGAAGGGCGGGATAGAACTCTGGTTTATGGCCATGCGGGGACAAGCGCGCGCAAGCACGGCTCCACCCGCGCCCCCTGCCCGGTGGGCGCGGCCCTGTCCCGATGGTCTGGCGCCCTTAGCCGAGGCCCAGCAGCGCCTTGGCCTTGGCCAGCGCATCAACCGATTGCTGGTGCTGGCCCGCACTGTGCAGCGCCTCACCCTCGGCCCGCAGGGCTTTGACCTGCTCCAGATCGGCGGCGGAAATCGTCACACCGTTGGCCAGCGCAGCGTCAATCTCGGCCATGTCGGCGGGGCAGTGGAATGCGAAAGCCGGGGCTGCCAACAGGCAGAACGCGGCGGCGGTAAACAGTCGTGTCATGGGGACCTCCCTGTTTGTGGCGGGA
>NZ_JBFHDW010000182.1:0-5376 GCF_041584535.1 Actibacterium sp.
GCCCGCCGGGCCGAGGCGGCGGGCATTCGCATGATCACCATTCATGGCCGCACCCGCTGTCAATTCTACAAGGGACGCGCTGATTGGGCCGCGATCCGGGCGGTGCGCGAGGCGGTCTCGATCCCGGTGATTGCCAATGGCGACATCACCGACACCGACAGCGCCCGCGTGGCACTGGATCAATCGGGCGCCGATGGCGTGATGGTCGGACGCGGCGCGCAGGGGCGGCCCTGGGCCCTTGCCGAAATCGCGCATGACCTGTTCGGCGCGCCCCGGCCCGCAATTCCGCAAGGCGCGGCGCTGATCGACATGGTGGCGGCGCATTTTGAGGCGATGCTGGGCTTTTACGGCGCCGATCTGGGCGGGCGCGTCGCCCGTAAACATCTGGGATGGTATATGGACAGCGCTGGCACGCCCTCGGGGCTGCGCCGCGAGGTTCTGACCGCGAAACGCCCGGCGCAGGTGCTGAACCTGCTGGCCGAGGCGCTGACCGGCACGGCGGAAAGGCAAGCGGCATGATCCTGCGTGAGCGTGATATCGTCTGGTCAGCGCTGCCGGTGCCATCGTTCATTCTGGACCGCAACAACCGGATCGAGCGGATGAACCCCGCTGCCGAACAGTTTCTGAACACCTCGACCAAGGCGCTGAAAGGCGCGCTGGTGTGGGAGCGCATGTCGATCGCCGCGCTGCTGGACGAGGCCTTTGACCGGGTCCGCGTCAACCAAAGCGAACTGGTGATCAACGATGTCGAGGTCTCGGCCCCAAGCCGCCCGCCGATCCAGTGCAACATCCAGATGGCACCGCTGCGCGAATCCGAAGGCACGATCCTGATGCTGATCTCGCCCCGCGATATCGCTGAACGTCTGGGCCGGGCGCAAAGCTCGAAATCGGCGGCGAAATCGGCCATCGGCATGGCCGAGATGCTGGCGCATGAAATCAAGAACCCGCTGGCCGGGATCACCGGCGCGGCACAGCTTTTGTCGATGAGCCTGTCAGCGGACGATCAGGAACTGACCGATCTGATCGTCGAGGAAAGCCGCCGCATCGTGAAACTGCTGGAGCAGGTCGAGCAATTCGGCAATCTGCGCCCGCCTGAATTGAAGCCATTGAATATACATGACATTCTTGACCGGGCGCGGACCTCGGCCGCGGTTGGTTTCGCGGTGAACCTGCGGGTGGTGTCGGAATATGACCCGTCGCTGCCGCAGACCATGGCCGATGGCGATCAGTTGTTGCAGGTGTTCCTGAACCTGCTGAAAAACGCCGCCGAGGCCATTCGCGGCACCGGTCAGGCCGGCACGATCCGCATTCGGACATTCTATGACCAGTCGCTGCGCCGCCGCCGCAAGGATGGCACCGGCCAGCCGGTGCCGTTGCAGATCGAAATCATCGACGATGGCCCCGGTCTGCCGGCGGAAATCGCCAGCGAAATCTTCGAGCCCTTCGTTTCGGGCCGCGAGAACGGCACCGGGCTGGGCCTGGCCTTGGTGTCGAAAATCATATCCGACCATGACGGGCTGATCGCAGTGGACTCGGTGCCGGGGCGCACGGTGTTTCGCATCTCGTTGCCTGTCGCGCCTCGGGAAAAGGGAAAATCATGACTTATCGTAACAGACCGGAGGTGCTCTGATGGATGGCACAGTATTGGTTGCTGACGACGACCGCACAATTCGCACGGTATTGACGCAGGCGCTGACGCGTGCCGGGTGCAAGGTTCACGCGACCTCGTCGCTGACGACGCTGATGCGCTGGATCGAAGAGGGCAAGGGCGATCTGGTGATCTCGGATGTGATCATGCCCGATGGTAACGGGCTTGAGATGCTGCCCAAGATCAGCATGGAACGGCCCGGCCTGCCGGTGATTGTGATCTCGGCGCAGAATACGATCATGACGGCCATTCAGGCCGCCGAGGCCGATGCCTATGATTACCTGCCGAAACCGTTCGATCTGCCGGATCTGATGAAACGCGCGGCGCGGGCGCTTGAGACCAAGCGCCGGGTGCCGACCGCGACCCGCCCGGTCTCGGACCCGGTCGAGGCAGAACCGTCCGAAGACCTGCCGCTGGTTGGGCGCACGCCGCAGATGCAGGCGCTGTATCGGCTGGTGGCGCGGGTGATGAATACCGATCTGGCGGTGCTGATCACCGGCGAAAGCGGCACCGGCAAGTCTTTGATCGCGCGGGCAATTCACGATTTCTCGGATCGGCGCAACCTGCCGTTCGTCACTGCTTCGGCCAGCGACCTGATGGGTATGGATGGCCCGTCTGAATTGGTGGCGCGGGTGCGCGGTGGTTCGATCCTGTTCGACGAGGTGTCCGATCTGGATGCCGAGGCGCAGGCCCGGATCGTGCGGATGCTGGACGGGTTCGGCCCGAACGCGCCGCGGATCATGGCCAGTTCGCAAACCGACCTGATGCATCGCATGGAATCGGGCCAGTTCCGTCAGGATCTGTTCTATCGGTTGGGCGGTGTGACGGTGAACGTGCCGTCGCTGCGCGAACGGGTCGATGACATTCCGCTGCTGGCCGACCATTTCCTTGCCCGCGCCGAGCGCGACGGGCTGGCGCTGCGCCGGTTCGCGCCGGATGCGATCGACCTGATCCGCGCCTATAGCTGGCCGGGCAACGTGCGCCAGCTTGAGAACACCATTCGCCGGCTGGTCGTCACCTCGTCCGAGGAAATCATCAGCCGCGCCGAAGTCGAAGCCGTGCTGGGCAGCCAGCCGGAAATCGAACCTTTGGTTGGCGGCGGCGAGGGCGAAAAGCTGTCTTCGTCGGTGGGTAAGCACCTGCGGCGCTATTTCGATCTGCATGGCGGGGTTCTGCCGCCGCCGGGCCTGTATGGGCGCATTCTGAAAGAGGTGGAAACACCGCTGATCGAGATCGCGCTGGATGCCACGGGCGGAAATCAGGCGAAATGTGCTGATCTATTGGGGATCAACCGAAATACCCTGCGTAAGAAGATCACCGATCTGGATATTCGCGTGACACGCCGCCGCAAGTTGATGTAAAACCGCAACAGCAGCGTGTCCCCACTGCCGCAGTGCGTCGGGGGCATCGGTAAAACGGTGCGCCGCAATAGCGGCAGGTCAGGAAATGAGGCTGGCGGTGCGAAGCCCCGCAAGAAGCGCAACATGGGATCGGCTGTCGCGGATGCGGCGGCAAAAGCGCGTCCAGAACGCCGCGACTCTGGGGCTGGTCATTCTTGGCCCGGCGCTGGCGCTCAGCACCTTCCTAATGCTGGGTCCGCTGGATCAGGGATCGTCCTCGGTCGGGCTGCGCACGGTTCTTCTGGCCGACATGGTTTACGTGCTGGTGGTGGCGGCGCTGGTGATGCAGCGCATCGTCCGGATGATCGCCGCACGGCGTCGGCACTCGGCCGGGTCGCGGTTGCATTTGCGTCTTACGGGCGTGTTCGCGCTGGTGGCGCTGGTGCCGACCATCCTTGTCGCGGTCTTCGCGGTGCTGACGGTGAACACCGGGCTTGAGGGCTGGTTCTCGGACCGGGTGCGGCAGGTGGTCGGATCGTCGCTGGCGGCGGCCGAGACCTATGAAAACGAACACCGTGACGACCTGACCGAAGACGCGGGCGCGGTGGCGGCCTATCTGAATCTGGCGCGGCAATCGACGTTCTTCATAACCGATGGCGAAATTCGCCAGCATCTGACCACGGTGCAATCGCAGGTTCAGCGCGGCCTGAAAGAGGCCTATGTCATCGACTCAAACGCCGAGATACGCGCCCGTGGCGAACGGTCTTATCTGTTTGATTATGAACCACCTTCCCGCGAGGAACTGGCCCGCGCCGAGGTTGGCGAAACCGTCATCATCGAAGATTGGGACAACAACGAATACCGGGCGCTGATCAAGCTGGACGCTTATGTCGACCGCTTTCTGTTCATCTCGCGCACGGTGGATGGCAACATCCTGAATCTGCTGGACGAGACGCAGGAAACCGCGACCTTCTATCAACAGCTTGAATCAGATCGCGGTCGCATCCTGTTCGAATTCGGTATTCTTTATATCGGCTTTGCGCTGATCCTTATTCTGGCGGCGATCTGGCTGGGGATGTGGTTTGCTGAACGGCTGTCGCGCCCGGTGGGGCGGCTGGCCGGGGCGGCGCAGCGCGTTGGCGCCGGCGATCTGGATGTGCGCGTGGTCGAGGAAAAGGGCGACGATGAAATCGCCATGCTGGGCCGGATTTTCAACCAGATGACCCGCCAGCTGAAAGGCCAGCGCGACACCCTGATCGAGACCAACCGCCAGATCGAACGCCGCCGCCGATTGTTCGATTCCGTGCTGTCCTCGGTCACGGCGGGGGTGATCGGTCTGGACCCGGACGGGCAGGTCGATTTCCTGAACCGCTCGGCGATGCGGTTGCTGGATCTGGACGAGGACGGCGGTCACGATCTGCCGCTGGGGGCGGTGGTGCCCGAATTTGCGGCCCTGTTCGACCGGCTGCGCGACAAGGGATCCGAAGCCGCGCAGGAAGAGCTGAAACTGTTGCGCCGTGGCAAGATGGAAAATCTTCTGGTGCGCATGGCAACCCGGCGCCGGTCTGACGGGGTGCTGGAAGGCTATGTTGTGGCCTTTGACGACGTGACCGATCTGGTCTCGGCTCAGCGCATGGCGGCCTGGGGCGATGTGGCGCGGCGCATCGCGCATGAGATCAAGAACCCGCTGACGCCGATCCAGCTGTCGGCCGAGCGGATCAAGCGCAAATTCCGCAACGATCTGGCGGCGGACAAGGCGGCCGATCTTGAGCAACTGACCGAGGTCATCGTGCGCCAGACCAACGATCTGCGCCGGATCGTGGACGAGTTCTCGAAATTCGCCCGGATGCCCGAGCCGGACCGCAAACAGGCCGATCTGGCGGCGCTGGTGCGGGACGCGGTGCTGTTGCAGGAAAACGGCCAGCCCGATGTCAGCTTCCACAGCACCATCCCGCAAGGCCCGATCTGGGCCGAACTGGACGGCACCATGATCAGTCAGGCCCTGACCAACCTGATCAAGAACGCGGGCGAGGCGATTGAATCGCTGGTCGAGGCCGGGGCGCCCGACGGGTTTAAACCCGAATTGCGGGTCTTGCTTGCGGTGCAGGGCGATCGGGCGCTGATCAGCATTGCCGACAATGGCATTGGCCTGCCGCATGACCGGGCGCGGCTGTTCGAACCCTATGTTACCACCCGCGAAAAGGGCACGGGGCTGGGGCTGCCGATTGTGAAGAAGATTATCGAGGAACATGGCGGCAGCCTTGTTCTGGACGACGCGCGCCTTCCTGCCAGCCATGATCGAGCAAGGCCGCGGGCATATTGTCACGATCGCGTCCGCCGCCGGACTCGTCGGCACGGCGCGGCAGACGGACTATGCCGCGAGCAAGC
>NZ_JBFHDW010000183.1:0-5367 GCF_041584535.1 Actibacterium sp.
CAGTTGTTTCAGGCCGCGGGTGGACGTGGTCGAAATCGGTCACCACGTGCCGGAGGGCCCCGGCCAGCATCGGACCCGGCTCATCCGGGGCGCGCAGATCGACCAGAAAATCCTGCGGGGTGATGTCATCGGGGTCGATGAAAGACGCGCCGGTCTTAGGTTCAGCGGCGGTATCGAAGCGAAACCCGCCAAAGCGAAACCTCAGGGCGTCGAAACTGACGAATTGACCAAGTGGCGATGGCTGCAATCCAGCCAGAACCGCCAGCGCCATTTGCGCTTGCAAGGCACCGACGACGCCGACCGCAGGGCCCAGCACCCCGTCGGCATCGCAGCTTCCCAATCGCACGGGCAGTTCCGGAAAAATCGCCCGCAGGCTGGGCGCACCGCCGCAAAACCCACCACAATAGCCTTGGGTTCCGACAACCGAGGCGCTGATCAGACCCACCCCCGCCGCGAGGCAATGGTCGCTGGCGATATAGCTTGCGGCAAAGCTGTCGGCACAATCGAGAACCAGATCGACGCCCGAACAAAGCGCAGCGGCGTTGGCCGGGCTGAACCGGGCCAGAACCGGGTCGATCCGGCATTCGGGGTTCAGCGCGCGCATATGATCTGCGGCGATCCCGGCCTTTGGTTTGCCGATATCGTCGAGCCGGAAAATGGTTTGCCGGTGCAGGTTGCTCAGCGCGACCCGATCCGGGTCGACGACCCGCAACGCGCCAACACCGCTTCCGGCCAGATATTGCAGAACGGGCGCGGCCAGCCCCCCGGCCCCAATCACCAGAACGCGCGCGCGCCGCAGCCGTTCCTGACCTTCGGTCCCGAATTCCGGCACCGCAATCTGACGGGCATAGCGGGTCATTCGACCTGCTCCAGCCAGTGGCGAATGCGCGCGTCCGGGTCATCGTTCAGCGTGATATCCGTCACCGCCGAGACGCAATCCGCCCCCGCGCTGAACGCATCAGCAGCGCGTTCGACGGTCATACCCCCAATCGCAACCAAGGGAATATTGCCGATCAGCAGCTTCCATTCGGTCAGCTTTTCCAGACCTTGCTGGTGCCATTTCATCTTTTTCAGGATGGTCGGATAGATCGGGCCAAGCGCAACATAGTCGGGGTCCAGTGCCATCGCGCGGTCAAGTTCCACATAGTCATGGGTGGAAATACCAATCCTGATGCCAGCCGCGCGAATGGCCGAGATATCCGCCAGAACCAGATCTTCCTGCCCCAGATGCACCCAGTCGCAGCCGACCTTGATCGCTTCTTGCCAATGATCGTTGACCACCAGTTGCGCGCCATGGGCATCACACAGTGACTTGGCGGCCCGCACCTGCGCCAGCACGATGTCAGAAGGCTGATTCTTCACCCGGAGCTGAACGAATTTCACCCCCAGCGGCAGCGCCCTGCCCAGCCATTCGGCGTTTTCGAAAATCGGATAGAACCGGTGCAGTTTCATGCCAGAAATGCCTTTCCGATCAACGGGGTCGATGGCGCGGCCATATCGCGCGGCTCAATCGGGTCGGCGGCATAGGCCATGGCGCCAGCCCGGACAGCGTGGGCAAAGGCTTCGGCCATGGCGGCGGGATCGCCCGCCTTTGCGACCGCAGTGTTCAGAAGAACCGCGTCATAGCCCATTTCCATCGCCTGCGCGGCATGGCTGGGCGCGCCCAGCCCGGCATCCACCACCAAAGGCACATCCGGAAAATGGGCCCGCAGACTGCGCAGCCCGTAGATATTGTTCAGGCCCAGACCGGTGCCGATCGGCGCGCCCCAAGGCATCAGCACCTTGCAACCGGCCTCAAGCAGATGCTCGCACAGCACCAGATCCTCGGTGCAATAGGGAAAAACCTGAAACCCGTCTTCGCTGAGAATGCGCGCTGCCTCGACCAGCCGGAACGGGTCTGGCTGCAACGTGTCGGCATTGCCGATGACCTCAAGCTTGATCCATGGCGTGTCGAACAGCTCGCGAGCCATTTTCGCGGTCGTGACCGCCTCGCGCACCGAATGCGACCCGGCAGTGTTGGGCAACACCGCCACCCCCAGATCGCGCACCATGTTCCAAAAATCCTGACCGGCCCTGTCTCCTCCGGCTTCCCGGCGGACCGAAACGGTTGCGATGCCCGCGCCCGAGCGCCGAAATGCTTCGGCCAGCACGGCGGGCGACGGGTATTGCGCCGTGCCCAGCATCATCGCGGATTCGATGGTGGTTCCGTAAAATTCAGGCATGCTAACCTCCTTGCCTTGGGGCGACGATTTCCACCCGGTCCCCGGGTGCAAGCGACAGGGTTTCCCGTGCCGCGGCTGGCACGAATTCCTCGTTGACCGCGGTCGCCAGCTTTCCGTCGGCGTGGCCAAGTTCGATCAGGATCTCGGCAAGGTTGGTGCCCTGCACGTCTGTCGGGGTGCCGTTAACTGTGATTTTCATGCCAATCCTCGGGTGTTTTTCCATCCATCAGCAGGTCCCCGACCATGCGCGCCAGTGCCGGGGCCAACAGGTATCCGTGGCGAAACAGGCCGTTCACATGCAGCACCCCGTTCTGGCGGCGAATGCGGGGCATGTTGTCGGGAAATGCCGGGCGCGAGCCGACGCCGATTTCCAGAATTTCAGCCTCGGCAAAGGCCGGGTGCAGCGCATAGGCCGCGCTGAGCAACTCCAGCACCGACCGCGCCGAGGCATATCCCCGGTCGCAGCTTTCGATCTGGGTGGCCCCCAGCATGAAAACCCCGTCGCCGCGCGGCACGATGTAAAGCGGAAATCGGGGGTGCAGCAGGCGCACGGGCCGCTTGAGAGACACGCCATCGGTTTGCAGAACGATCATCTCGCCCTTGACGCCGCGCAGATCAGACAGGCCGTCTTTCGCCGCAAGACCGCGGCAGTCAATCACCTGCCCCGCCCGAGGGCCATCCGCAAGGAATTGCACCCCCTTTTCGACCAGTTTGGCCCGTAGGCCCAACAGGGCCTGTCGCGGGTTCACATGGGCTTCGGCAACCATGTAAAGCGCGCGGTCAAACCGTTCGGCCAGATCAGGTTCCAAGGGTTCAAGTTGCGCGCGGTCCAGAAAAACGTGGTTTTCCGTCCGTCTGGCAAAGCGCTGCAATTCCTTCAGATCGCGGTTCAGGGCCACGACGATCGACCCGTTATAGGTCACATCAACCCCGTGCAGACGCCACCATGCTGCCGCATCGCGGCCATGGCGGACAACCGGTTCCTCGGCGGCTTCGCCTTCGCAATCGGCGGCCAGCATTCCGCCAGCCCACCACGAACACCCCTGCGGACCCGGACCGTTGGCCGGGTCGATGACAGTGACCGAGGCGCCCCGTTTGACCAGTTCGGTTGCGACGCACAGCCCCGCAACGCCACTGCCCAATATGGTGATTTTGACGCTCATACCCAGACCCCGTGAAAATGATGCACCGGGCCGCGCCCCTGCCCGACCTGCAATTCATCGGCGCGTCGGATGGCTTCGTGCAGCCAGACGTGGGCGGCGTGAACCGCGGTCTCGATCGATTGCCCCCGCGCCAGACCGGCGGCGATGGCCGAGGACAGCGAACAGCCGGTCCCATGGGTGTTGCGGGTTTTGATCCGATCCGCTTTCAAGGCAAGCTCGCCCCGGTCGGTCACCAGCCAGTCGGTGCAGAAATCGCCGACGCCATGCCCGCCCTTCATCAAGACCGCCCGAGGACCAAGCGCCTGCAGATCCCGGGCCTGACGCTTTAGCCCGCAAGCCATGTATTCTTCGGGCTGGTCCAACAGCCGGGCGGCTTCGGGGATGTTCGGGGTCAGGACAGTGGCGCGCGGCAGCAACCTGTCGCGCAAGGTCGCAATCGCGGCCTCTTGTAAAAGCGCGACGCCGGATTTGGCGATCATCACCGGGTCCAGAACGATCGGCCCGTCATACCCTGCCAGCGCGTCGGCAACGCAATGTATCAACTCGGGAGACCCCAACATCCCGATCTTGATCGACCGCACCGAAAAATCGCTGAGAACCGCCTGAATCTGCGCCGTAATCACCTCGGTCGGGATCAGGTGCACAGCCGTGACATCCCGCGTGTTTTGGGCGGTAACGGCGGTAACGACACTGCATCCATAGACCCCCAACGCTGAAAATGTCTTCAGGTCGGCCTGAATGCCGGCTCCGCCACCGCTATCGGACCCGGCAATGGTCAGGGCAATGGACACCATGAGATTCTTTCCTTTGTTCGCAGGGTCGGACCAAGGAAAGAACTGGGGCTTTGGACGGCGTTCACGTCCAAAGTTCTGTTCCCTCCGCCGGTCCTAACCGGTTCAGGTTCAATGGGTTTGCCAACTGCATCTCAGCCCCAAGGGGCACCCCAACAGATCGGGCGGTTTTACAGGCGCTGACCTCCTTCGTCAAACAAATGCAGGCGGCGCTGGTCGAAAGTGGCTTTTACCTTTGCGCCGTCCGCGAAATCGACCTGACCGGGGGCCCGAACCTTGAGAATCTGGTTGCCCAGCGTCACGTTCACGATTGTGTAGCCGCCCAGGGGTTCGGTCGAACTGACCGTGACCTCGACCGAGAAATCGCTGCTGTCGCTGTCCAGCCAGATGTCTTCGGGGCGCACCCCAAGTGTCGCAACCGCGCCGGCCGGTGCTTTGGGAACCGGACATGCGGTGGTGAAACGGTCGCACAGGAAACCCGTTCCGGTATCTGTGAACCGGCCCTTGAAGAAATTCATCGGCGGCGAGCCGATCACCTCGGCCACGGCCAGAGAATTCGGGCGGCTGTAGACATCATCGGGCGAGCCGATTTGGGCAATCTGGCCCGCAATGACAACGGCCACCCGGTCCGAGATCGCCATGACCTCTTCTTCGTCGTGACTGACGTAAACGAAGGTCTGGTTGTTCTCGCGTTGCAGGCGCTTCAACTCGACCCGCATCTCTTCTCGCAGGCGCGCATCCAATGCGGCAATGGGTTCGTCCAGCAGCATGGCACGGGTATCGGCGGCGAACGCCCGGCCAAGCGCGATCCGTTGACGTTCACCCCCGGACATCTGCGACGGGTTCTTGTGCAGGATATGGCTGACATGCAGAACCTCGGACACGAAATCCAGACGCTCGGCGATCTCGGCCTCGGGCGCGCCGCGTTCAGACAACGGAAAGACGATGTTTTCCCGCCCGGTCATATGCGGAAACAGCGCGAGGTTCTGGAAAACCATAGCGATATCGCGCTCGGCTGCATCAAGATTAGCGGCGTCGCGCACCCCCAGCATGATTTGGCCCTCATCCGGTTTCAGCAGGCCAAGGATCAGCTTGAGGATCGAGGTCTTCCCTGTCGAGGGTGGCCCGAAAATTCCGAAGAATTCACCCTGAGCGATCTCAAGGTTGATCGGCCCCAGCTGAAACCCCGGG
>NZ_JBFHDW010000184.1:0-5352 GCF_041584535.1 Actibacterium sp.
AGGATCGCTTCGGCGCGGTCGCCGACCTCGTTCGCTTCGGGACAACCGGCCATGATCGCGGCACGGATATCGGCGGGGACTTCGCTGCGCGGGTTGTCATCGGTGACAAAGACCACATCGGCATGACACGCGGCCTCTTGCCCCATCAGTGGCCGCTTGCCGGTGTCGCGGTCACCGCCGGCGCCGAACACCACCACCAGCCGCCCCATCACATGCGGGCGCAGCGCCATCAGCGCGGTTTTCAGCGCGTCAGGCGTATGGGCGTAATCGACGAACACCGCCGCGCCATTGTCGCGGGTTGCGGCCAGTTGCATCCGGCCCCGCACCCCGGCCAGATCGGGCAGCACGTCGAACACGTCATTCGGGTCTTCGTCGACCGCAATCGCCAGCGCCGCCGCCAGCAGCACGTTTTCGGCCTGAAAGCCGCCGATCAGGTTCAGACGCACCTGATGGGTATCCCCGGCCCAGACAAAGCGCAGATCCTGCCCGGTCGCGTCGAACCGCTGTGCCAGAATCCGCAGATCGGCCCATGCCGAATGCCCGACCGAGATGACGTCCTGCCCGCGCGACTCGGCGATCTCGGCCATCTTGGTGCCCTTGGGATCGTCCAGATTGATCACCGCACAGCCCTCTTCGGGCAGCACCCGGTCGAAAAGCCCGGCCTTGGCGGCAAAATAGTCGTCAAAATTGGCGTGATAATCCAGATGGTCCTGAGTGAAATTGGTGAACGCCGCCGCTTTCAGCGTCACCCCGTCCAGACGCCGCTGCGCCAGACCATGGCTTGAGGCCTCCATCGCGGCATGGCTGACACCGGCCTCGGCCATGCGGGCCAGCAGGTTGTGCAGGGTGATCGGATCAGGCGTGGTGTGCTGCAACGGGGCGTGGAACGCGCCCTCGACCCCGGTCGTGCCCAGATTCGCCGCCGTCAACCCCAGCAGGGTCCAGATCTGCCGGGTGAAATTCGCTACCGAGGTTTTGCCATTGGTGCCGGTGACGGCGACCACGACCTCGGGCTGCCTGCCGAACCACAGCGCCGCAGTATAGGCCAGCGCCTGCCGCGGGTCTTCGGCGATGATCAGCGCCGCATCCGAGGCCGCCAGTTCATCAGCCGCCAGTTTCGCCCCGGCGGCATCGGTCAAAATGGCCGTTGCCCCCATGCGCAGCGCATATTTGATGAATGTCGCGCCATGCACCCGTGTCCCCGGCAGGGCGGCGAACAGGTGACCGGCCTTGGTATAACGGCTGTCGACCGACAGGCCGGTGATCCGCGCCTCGCGCCCGGCTTTGGCGGTCAGGCCCAGCTCTGCCAGTGATTTCGTGCCTGCCTTCGCTGCCGTCATGTCCGCCCCCGGCGATTAGTTGCTGGTGAGTGTTACCTCAAAGCCCGGGGCAGGTTCAATCGCTGGTCTCAGCCCCAACAGCGGCGCCGTGCGGCGGATGATTTCAGCGGCGACCGGAACGGCGGTCCAACCGGCGGTGCGGCGCGGCTCCGACCCCGAGGTTTCCTCGGGTTCGTCCAGCGTCACCACCAGCACATATTTCGGGGCATAGGCGGGAAAGACGCCGGCGAAAGTGGCGATCACCTTGTCTTCGTAATAGCCGCCGGTGGGCTTGGGCTTGTCGGCGGTGCCGGTCTTGCCGCCAACCGCATAGCCCGGAACCTCGCCAAAGCTGGCGGTGCCGCGCTGAACCACGGCGCGCAGCATCGAACGCACCGCCGCCGAGGTCTGTTCCGACACCACCCGCTGACCCGAGCGCGGACGCCCCCCGGCCAACAGCGTCGGTTGCACTACATAGCCGCCGTTCAGCAGCGAGGCATAGGCGCTGGCCAGATGCAGCGGGCTGGCCGACAGGCCGTGGCCATAGGAAATCGTCATCGTCGACAGTTCCGACCAGTTGGACGGGATCAGCGGCTTGACGCCCGGCGCCTCGGTCAGTTCGATCGGCGACGGGTCCAGCAGGCCCAGCGTGCCAAGGAAGGCGCGCTGGCGCTCGGCGCCGATCTGTTGCGCGACATGGGCGGTGCCGACGTTCGAGCTTTTCACGATCACATCGGTCAGCGACAGACGCGCGCCGTAATTGTGGAAATCGTTGATGCGGAACTTGCCCCAGCGCAGCGGGCCTTGGGTGTCGACCATGGTGTCCGGGGTCATCAGACCGGTCTCAAGCGCCTGCGCGGCGGCGAAAATCTTGAAGGTCGAGCCCAGTTCATACACGCCCTGAACCGCGCGATTGAACAGCGGGCTGTCCGAGGCATCGCCTTCGACCAGCGGGCGCGGGCGTTCGTTGGGATCGAAATCCGGCAGCGACACCATCGACAGGATCTCGCCGGTGTGCACATCCATCAGGATCGCGGTCGCGCCCTTGGCATTCATCAGCTTCATACCGCCAAACAGCACCCGGCGGATCGCCGATTGCACCGTCAGATCCAGCGACAGCCGCAGCGGCTGGCCGCCATTGGCCGGATCGCGCAGATATTGGTCAAAGCTGCGCTCGACCCCGGCAACGCCGATGACCTCGGCGGAATGCACGCCTTCGCGGCCAAAGCTGGTGCCGCCCAGAACATGCGCCGCCAGCCGGCCGTTGGGATAGAGCCGCATTTCACGCGGGCCGAACAACAGGCCCGGATCGCCGATGTCATGCACCAGTTGCATCTGTTCGGGGCTGATCTTTTTCTTGATCCAGACGAATTTACGCTTGCCGGTGAATTGCGCCGTCAGCTTGTCCGCGTCGAGATCGGGAAAAATCGCCGCCAGTTCCAGTGCCGCGCGGGTCGGATCGACCATCAGCGGCGGCTGGGCATACAGCGAATGCGTGGCAAGGTTGGTGGCCAGAATATTGCCGTTGCGGTCAGTGATATCGGCGCGCTGCGCGGTGATCGTCGTGCCCGAGACCTCGACCTGCGGCTCCATCGGCTCGGACGAGGCCAGCGCCCCCATCCGCATACCCACGGCGCCATAGGCGCAAAGGAAAAACAGCGCCAGAACCCACAGCCGGGTTTCAGCGCGATTGCGCGATTGATCGCGCATCTGTTCATGACGCAGGCGCAGGTTTTCGCGCTCGATCACATCGGGGTTTTCGCCCTTGGCGCGGGCGTCCAGAATGCGGGCCAGCGGGCGCAGAGGCGTGCGGATCATTGCCCGTCCTCCGCGTCATCCTGCGGCAATTGTCCAACCACGTCGATCGGCTGCGACAGCGCCGGGAAAAAGTCTTCTTCGCTGGGATAGGACACCTGACCGATGCGGCCGAATTGATCGGGTTCCAGTTCCAGCAGGCCCAGACGGTCGAAATTCAGCTCGGCCAGTTCCCGCAGCCGGTCCGGGCGATTCAGATAGGCCCATTCAGCGCGCAGCATCGCGCGGGATTCGCGCATGTCGCCGATCTCGCGTTGCAGGCTTTCGGTCCGGGCGATCGCCTCTTGCGCGGCATAGTTTTCGCGATAGGCCCAAAAGGCCAGCGTCATCACCGCCACAGCCGCCATGACATAAAGAACACCCCGCATCAGCGCCCCCCTGCCGTCATCAGCGCCGGAAGACCCAGCGTCATGCGATCCACATCGCCCGCCGGGGCGTCGGTGCGTTCCGCCACCCTGAGCTTGGACGAGCGCGACCGCGGGTTTTCATCCAGTTCCTGATCGTCCGGCCCGATAGCACGACGCGACAACAGCCGGAATTGTGGCGTTTCTTCAATGGTTTCCGGCGCATAGCGGTTGGCCCGCCCGGCACTGCCAGAGCGTGCCTGAAGGAACCGCTTCACAATCCGATCTTCAAGCGAATGAAAGGTCACAACCGCCAGCTTGCCGCCCGGCTTCAACGCCCGTTCGGCAGCGCACAGACCCGCAACCAGTTCATCTAATTCGTCATTCACCGCGATGCGGATCGCCTGAAAGCTGCGGGTCGCCGGGTGGCTTTGCCCCGGTTTCGGGCGCGGCAGGCATTTTTCGATCACCGCCACCAGCTGCGCCGTGGTCTCGAACGGCTGCACGGCGCGGGCGGCGACAATGGCGCGGGCGATCCGGCGCGAGGCGCGCTCTTCGCCGTAATGATACAGCACATCCGCGATGTCTTTTTCTTCGGCGGTATTGACCAGATCGGCGGCACTTGGGCCGGTCTGGCTCATCCGCATGTCCAGCGGGCCGTCCTTCATGAAGGAAAAGCCGCGTTCGGCCATGTCCAATTGCATGGATGAGACGCCCAGATCCAGAACCACACCGTCCAGCGGCTCATCCGAATAGGTATCCAGCTTGGAAAACGTGCCCTGCACCAGACGCAGCCGGTCACCGTATTCACCGGCCCATTCAGCGGCCATGTCGAACACCAGCGGGTCACGATCAACGCCGATCACGCAGTCCGCTCCGGCCTCAAGCAAGCCGCGCGTATAGCCGCCCGCGCCGAATGTGCCGTCCAGCCACAGGCCAGACACCGGCGCCACGGCGGCCAGAAGCGGGCGCAGCAGAACAGGGATGTGAGGAGCATCAGCGGAAGGGGTCAGCGCCGCAGCCGCCATCGCTCAGGCGCCCCCCGCGCGGTCAAGCAGGGTCAGCGGATCGAAATCGTCCGGCAGGTCGTCCAGCCAGGCCTCGGTCTTGGCCAGTTCGTCGCGCTCATAGGTTTCGGGGTTCCAGATCTGGAACGTATCGCCCGAGGCAATGAAGAACGCCTCATTTTCCAGCCCGATCTTTTCCCGCAGCTTTTGCGGCAGAACCAGACGGCCATCGCCATCAACCTCGGTCGGATGCGACTGGCCGTGGAACAGCCGCTCAAGCATCCGCCGTTCAATCGAGCCGCGCGGCAGGTCGGCAATCTTGCCGTCCACCTCGTCGATGGCCTCGATCGTATAGCATTCCAGAAATTTGCGGCGGTGGTCGCCATAGACAATCACAAGCTGCGGACGCAGACCATCGGTCCAGTCAGGGTCGCCAGCCTCAAGCACACGGCGAAACAGGGCCGGGATCGAAACCCTGCCCTTGTTATCCACCTTGTGGTGGCTTTCACCTCTGAACCGTCGCGCCACTGTCCGACGCTCCTTCGCGTTGTCTTTTGAGCGATCGAGACGAAAACGGCGAATTGAGCTGCTGCCACTGCCCAATTCGCCGCCCTCGTCCCATCACTGGGTGACCGATCTGCGCAATGCCACCTGGGGGGATGTCTGCTCGCCTGCGCGCCGGATCTCTGGTTCGATGAAAGCGGGTGCCTGTATGAAACCTGACTTTCGCCTTTTCGGGGTCTTGCCGCCCCGTCGTTCTGCCCGTCCTCATCGGTATGTATAGGGATGACATGGGAATTCATGGGAAGCAAGAAAAACTTGCACCACCCATGCGACTTTCTTGGTGGGAAACGCCGGGGAATCCCA
>NZ_JBFHDW010000185.1:0-5332 GCF_041584535.1 Actibacterium sp.
GAGGCCCAGCGCGGGTATGAGTTGAACGCCAAGGTCATCACCGCCGCCGACCAGATGCTTGGCGCAACCACACAGGTGCGCTGATGTGGCGGCTGGTGCTGATCGCGGCGCTGTTCCCGGCGATGTCGCCTGCGGAAACGCTGTTATCGACCCGAACCCTGCGCAGTCAGATCGTTCTTGGCCCCGGCGATCTGGTGGTGGCGGCGGGCGATATTCCCGGCACCTTGTCCGACCCGGTTCAGGCCATCGGCATGGAAACGCGGGTCATTCTTTATGCCGGGCGGCCGATCCGCCCCGGCGATATCGGCCCGCCCGCCATCATCGACCGCAATCAGATCGTCACCCTGCGCTATCAGACCGGGGGCCTGATGATCCAAACCGACGCCCGCGCACTGGATCGCGCCGCCGTGGGCGACCGCATTCGCGTGATGAACCTTGATTCCCGCACCACCGTAACCGGGCAGGTGACCGCCAATGGCGACATTGTCGTCGGCCCTGCCGCGTATGAATAGGACGCCAAGATGAACCGTTTCGTTGCAACCGCCTGTATCGCCCTGACTGTCGCCGGCTGTTCGGATCTGGCCGAAGTCGGCCGCGCCCCGGATTTCACCCCGACCGAAGGCAGCGCCGCCTATGACGCCATGACCTCGGCGCAATATCCGCAAAGCTCGGGCCGCCACCGCAGCAGCGATTACGCCTCGCTTTGGAGCGGCGGTCGCGATTCCCTATTGGGCGACCGCCGGGCCGAGCGGCGCGGCGATATTCTGACCGTGGTGATCGAAATCGACGATAAGGCGGAAATGTCGAACTCGACCGCACATTCCCGCAGCGGCTCGGACGATATGAGCGTGCCGCAATTGTTCGGCCTTCCGCAGCGCGCCGATACCGTCATGCCGACCGGCGCCAGCATGGAAAACGCGGTCTCGACAACCTCGTCCAGCGCCTCCAGCGGCGATGGCTCGATCCGGCGCAATGAAAAACTGACCCTGCGCGTCGCCGCCACCGTCACCAATGAACTGGAAAACGGCGTTCTCAGGATCGAAGGCACGCAGGAAGTGCGGGTCAATTTCGAAATGCGCGAGCTGCTGGTCACTGGTTATGTTCGGCCCGAAGACATCTCGCGCCAGAACGAAATCACTTATGACAAGATCGCGTCGGCCCGGATTTCCTATGGCGGACGTGGCCAGATCGCGCGGGTTCAGCAGCCCCGCTATGGTCAACAGATCGCTGACATCCTGCTGCCGTTCTGAGGCGAAAATGAAATTCATTCTTCCGCTTTTACTGGCCCTGATCGGCCTCGGCGTCGGCGCCGGGGCCGGGATGTTCCTGAAACCTGACGCCGATCTGGCCGAGGACCACGCAACCCCGCCCCCCAAAAACGACGGCCATTCCGACCATGCCGAACCCACCGAGGACACGGTGGAATTCGTCAAGCTGAACAATCAGTTCATCGTGCCGGTGGTCGAAAACGAACGGGTCAGCGCGCTGGTCGTGCTGTCGCTCAGCCTTGAAGTCGATCTTGATGAACGGGCCCGCGTTTACCAGCTTGAGCCGAAATTGCGCGATGCGTTTCTCAGCGTCATGTTCGACCACGCCAATTCCGGCGGGTTTCGTGGCGTGTTCACCGCCAGTTCGAACATGTCCGCGCTGCGGCTGGCCCTGCTGGAAGTCGCCAAGAAAATCCTCGGCCCACAGGTCCATGACGTGCTGATCATCGATCTGGTCCGGCAAGACACCTAGCCGCAAATCCCGCCTATTTCCGCAATTCCCTGACCGCCTGCGCGCGCCCGAATGCCGTGCCGGCGGTGTCGCGCGCGTCGGCCTCCGTCACTCGCAGACGCGCCAATTGCTTGTTCAGATCAGCCCGCCGCAGCGCCGCCCAGCGCTGCCATAACAGATCGGCGCCGGTCAACGTGACCGCATCCGACACATCTGGGGTGGCCCGGCGTCGCTGTTGATCCAATGCCTTGATCTGCGCCTCGACAGCCTCGCGCGCCGAAATCGCCGCGCGCAATTTCGACAGCGCCGCGTCCTGCGCCACCCCTGTCAGTTGCGCCAGTTCGGCCAGTTGTTTTGCCTCACGCCTCATGAAAACCGCCGCGCCCGTTTGCGCATCGCCTCGGCAAAGCGGATCGAGGCCGCGACGGCCTTGTAATGATCGCGCTGAATTTCCTGCCCGACCTCGACCGTGGCAAACAGCGCCCGCGCGGTTGGCGGATCGCTGTGCAGCGGCACCCCATGTTCGGCGGCCAGTTCGCGAATTCGCGCCGCAATTTCATCGACACCTTTCGCCACGCAAACCGGCGCGCCGGGCGCCGAGCGGTCCCATTTCAGCGCGACTGCGTAATGCGTCGGGTTCACGATCACGACCTCGGCCTTCGGCACATCGGCCAGCATCTGGTTCATGGCAATCGCCATACCCTTTTGCCGGCGCTGCTGTTTGATGTGGGGATCGCCCTCGGACTGTTTGAATTCCTCTTTCATCTCCTGATGTGACATGCGGTTTTTCCGCAGGTGCTCAAAATGCTGCCACAGCGCGTCAATCGCCCCGATCGCTGTCGCGATGCCAACCACGACCAAAAGGAACGACACGCAAAGCCGCACCATCAAGGCCAGCCCCATGCCCGGCGACAGGTTCATCGCGGCCAGCATCTGTGGCAGGTTTTTCGTCAGGACCACCGCCAGCGCCGTGGCATAGACCCCTAGCTTCACCGCGCTTTTGCTGAACTCGAACAGCCCCGCCGCGCCAAACTTGTTGCGCGCGTTCGACAGCGGTGAAATGCGCGACAACCGCGGCGCCAGCTTTTCCGGCGCAAAGACCAGGCTGCGCTGCGCCGCGACGGACAAAAGAACCGCAACCGCCGGCCCCAGAAACCACGCGCCAGCCGCCACCGCCACCGCAACCATCAGGCCGCCAACGGCAGGTCGCGAGGTTGGCCCCAAAAACAGCGGCGCCATCCGATCGGGATGATCCAGAAACCCCATCAAGACCGTGCCAAGATGGCCAAGGCTGGCCGCCCCGACCCCAAGCGCCACCAGAACAAAGCCGAAATAACCGGCAGTGGTGTTCAGATCCGCTGAACGGGCAAATTCTCCCTTTTTCCGCGCGTCGGCCAGCCGTTTCTGTGTTGGCTCGTGCTGCTTGTCTTCGTCGCTGTCACCGCTCATTGGCCCGCCCCGAACGGCGCGGCAAGAACGGCGTTCACAGCGCCCTGCCACAGGTCCAGCATGATTGGCATGGCCAACAGCAACAGGATCAATCCTCCGGCGGTGATGGCTGGGGCGCCGACCATCGCCACCATCAACTGCGGCATCGCGCGGTTGATCACCCCCAAGGCCAGATTATAAAGCAGCGAGATGATCACGAACGGCATCGCCAGCGTCATCGCCAGCCCGAATGCCCGTGCGACCTGGGCCACGCCCAATTCCGAAAGCGCGGCGGCGGGGATCAATTGTGCGGGTGGCAGGAATTGATAGGACAGCACGATCGCCTGTGCGACTTTGACGGGCAGGCCGCCCATCACCAACAGCGCCAATCCGGCGATGGTCAGCAAATGCCCCATCGCGGGTTGAGGTTCGACCCCGGCCGAGGCGAAAATTTGCGACAAGGATGTCGCCTGCGCCGCGATCTGGCCCGCCATCTGTAACGCCAACACCATCAGCCGAAACAGAATGCCCAACGCGAGGCCAGCCAAAACCTCGGTCAGGATAAAGGGCGCGACGATCTGGCCTGCACTGGTAACTGGCGCCAATTCAGGCAGGATCGCCGGCGCGACAATCATGGTAAACGCGATCGTCAACGCCAAACGGACCCGCATCGGCACATAGGATTCGCCAAAGGCAGGCAACAGCGCCATCACCGCCCCGACGCGCAAAAACACGATGAACGCCGCCAATATTGCGACCTCGCTGAACGGCACCAATGCGGCGACCGCGCCGATCATGCCGGCACCAATCCGACCAGCGACGGCCGCGCCTGGGTTCCGATTTCCTCGAACGACAGAACCGGTGCACTGATGCCGCGCGCCGACAGGACCGTGCGGACATAGCGGCGGCGGCGGCTAGAGGTCACGACCGCCGGGAAAATCCCGGTCTCGCCCGCCTTTGCCAGCTTGTCCGCTACGGCATTCGCCAGCTTGTTAAAGTCCTCGGGCGGCAGGGCCACATCGCGGGCGCCATTGTCAGAGTCGATCTGATAGGTCGAAAACCGCTCTTCCCATTCGGGGGCAAGTTGCAGCAGCGGGATCGTGCCATCGGCGCGTTTGTGTTCGGCAACCAGCTGAAACCCCAGACGGTGCCGGACATATTCGCAAATGATCTCGGGGTTCGGGGCCGAGTGGCGAATTTCGGCAATGGATTCAAGGATCAACGGCAGATTTCGGATCGACACACGTTCGTCCAGCAACAGCCGCAGCACCGCCAGCAACATGTCCACCGGAACCTTGTCGGGCACCAGTTCGGCCAACATCCGGCGGTTCGCCTCGGCCCGCGCCGGGTCGCTGAGATTGGTCAGCTCGTCCAACAGCCGCCGCAGGGATTTCAGCGTCAGAAGCCGCGCGAAATTGCTGCGGATGACTTCGAGCAGATGGGTGGCCAGAACCTCGGTCGGGCCGACAATGGTCAGCCCCGCCAGCGCCAGATTTTCGCGTTCCGTGGCGGAAATCCAACGGGCAGGCGCGCCATAGACCGGCTCTTTCACAGTTTCGCCGGGCGGCAGCGGCTGGGCATCATCGGCCAGCAGAACCAGAACGCTGTCTGGCTGCAAACGATCGCGCGCCTGTTCGACGCCCTGAATGCGCATGATGTAAGTGCCGGGATGCAGCGCCGCATTATCGGTCAGGCGGATCTCGGGCAGGACCAGACCGTAAACCTCGGCCACATGTTTTCGCATGCTTTCGATCCGCGCATCCAAGCCGGTCGCGGGGTCCAACACCATGCCCACCAGATCGGGGGCAAATTCGACATGAATATCGTCAAGGTCCAGAATATCGCCCATCGAGGTGGGCTTGCCGGGGGGTGGCGCAGTTTCGGCCGCGGTCCGCGCGGAGGCGGCGCGGCGTTGGGCGTTGCGATGAACCGTGAACGCCGCACCGGCCAGCACAAGCGCGCCGATCACGAACGGCACGAATGGCAAGCCGGGCACCAAGGCGAACAACGCCATCAACACCGCAACCGTCGCCAAGGCGGGTGGGTAGCGGCCCAACTGTCCGATCAGCGCCAGATCAGCGGCCCCGGTTGCGCCACCCCGGGCCAGCAACAACGCCGATGCGATCGAGATAATGACCGCCGGAATCTGGCTGACCAGCCCATCGCCGACCGTCAAAATCGCATA
>NZ_JBFHDW010000186.1:0-5302 GCF_041584535.1 Actibacterium sp.
GATGGTTCAGAAAGCCATCGACGACGAGGTATACGTGCTGATGGGCACCGTGTATTCGTCGTCGACCGTTGTGAACATGCTGGTCGCCCAGCAAAACGGGTATCCGCAGCTGACCGGCTCGGAAAGCCCGACCATCACCGCCAAGGGCAACCCCTATATCTTCCGCACCGCCTTTGGTGCGCAAAAGGGTCTGCCCAAGCTGGGCGCTTATCTGGCCAATGATCTGGGCGTCAAGAAAATCGCCATCGCCTGGGCCAATACCGAATATGGCAAAGGCGGCCACGATGCCTTTGTGAACGTCGCCGAAGCCCAGGGCATGGAAGTCGTCGCTGACGTCCCGTCCGAGCAGGGCCAGGCCGATTTCGCGGCTGACGTTCTGAAGATCAAGAACGCCGGCGCCGAAGCTGTCTTTGTCTATCTGACCGAAGAAGAAAGCGCCCGTTTCCTGATCGAGGCTGAAAAGCAGGGCCTGAACCTGCCGACTGCCGGTGACACCGTTCTGGCCAGCCAAAAGGTCATCGACCTTGCCGGTGGCGCTGCCGAAGGCATTCTGGGCCACGTCGGTCTGACCGCCGATGCCCCGGTTGATGGCATCAAGGCCATGGACGCCGCCTTTACCGCCAAGTTCGGTTATCGCCCGGACCACAACGCGATGAAGGGCTATATCGGCGCCTATACCGTCAAATACGTCACCGAAATGATCGGCGAATTTGACCGTCAAAAGTTCGCCGACACCCTGCACGGCCTGTGTCTGGATGCGGAAACCCATCCCGGCGTCCTGATGGACCTGTGCTGGGATGACACTGGTGAACTGTCGCGCGCAAGCTTCCTTGTCGAAGTCGTAGACGGCAAGCAAACCATCACTAAGCTTCTCCCCGCGAACTAATCGTTCGCTCGTCAGGTCGGCACGCGGGCAACCGCGTGTCGCACCTTGGGTCGGGGTCTTAGCCCGGCGCCTTAGCACCGCATCACGCGTGTCTTGCACAGAAAGAGGGGCGGCATGTCCGAGTTTCTCCAGATCATTATTTCCGGTCTGTCTGCGGGGTCGATCTATGCCCTAGCGGCCGTCGGGTTCACCCTGCTGTGGCAGGCGTCGCAAACCATCAACTTCGCCCAGGGCGAATTTGTCATGCTTCCCGCGTTCTTTGTTCTGGCCGGTGTCGGGTTTTTCGGACTGCCCCTGTGGGCGGCGATCCTGACGGCGCTGGTTCTGTCGTTGCTGATCCTTGGCGTCCTGTTCAAGAAACTGGTCGTCGAACCGATGCTGCCGCATGGCACGCTGCCGCTGGTGATCGCCACCATCGCGCTGGGCCTGCTGATGAAGGAAAGCGTCAAGGAATTCTATTCGGCGCAGGGTCAGCCCTTTCCGCCGCTGTTCCCGCAAGAGGTGCTGAACCTGTTCGGAGCCGCGATTTCGCTGGCGGACATCCTGAACCTGATCGTGTCTTTCGCGGCGATCATCTCGTTGCAATTGTTCCTGCAACGCACCCGCACCGGGCGCTGCATGCAGGCGACGGCGCAGAACCCCGGCGTGGCCGAAATTCTGGGCGTCGATATCAAGCGGATGGTCATGTATACCTTTTTGATCAACGCCGCGCTGGCCGCGATCGCCTCGGTGCTGATCTCGCCGATCTATCTTGCGAAATTCTCGAACGGCGAAACGCTGGGCCTGATCGCCTTTATCGCCGCGATTGTCGGCGGGTTTAACCAGATCCGGGGTGCGCTTGTCGGCGGCCTGCTGATCGGGGTGATCGACAACCTGGCCGCTGTTTATGTCTCGGCGCAATACCGCGCCGCCGTGCCGCTGGTTCTGCTGATCGTCATCATCATGGTGCGTCCGCAAGGCCTGCTGGGCACATCCGAGGGGAGGGCTGTCTGATGAAGCCGCTTCATATCATTCTGGGCCTGATCGGCCTTGCGGTTCTGATCGTCGCCCCGCTGGGGCAGGGCACTTACATCACCTATGTGCTGTGCTCGTGGCTGATCTTTTCGATCTCGGCGATGGGGTTGAACCTGACGCTGGGCTATGCCGGGCAAGTGTCGATGGCACAGGCCGCGTTCATGGGGATTGGTGCCTATATCACCGCGCTGATGACGATGGCGGGTATTCCGTGGATCGTCGCGGTTCTGGTCGCGATCTCAAGCACGTTTGCGATCGGTCTGGTGCTGGGATATCCGGCGCTGCGGGTTCAGCACCACTTTCTGGCCTTCGTGACGCTGGCCTTCAACACGCTGGTGTTCCTTGTGCTGCGGAACGAGGAATGGCTGACCGGCGGTTCGTTCGGCATCGTTGGCATTCCGCGCCCCGAGGTGTTCGGCATTGCGACCATGAAGGGCCTGCCGTTCTATTATTTCGCTCTGGTCTGCTTTCTGGTCGCCGCTGCTGCGATGGCATGGATGATCCGGTCGCCCTGGGGCCGCGCGTTCAAGGCGCTGCGTGAAAACCCGATCCGCGCCAATTCGCTGGGTCTGGACACCCGCCGCATGACGCTTTTGGCCTTTGCCATCGGGTCGGCTTTTGGCGGTCTTGCCGGGGCGATGCAGGCACCGCTGGTGCAATTCATCGAGCCGGGTTCGTTTGCGCTGGTGCATTCGCTGAAGATCCTGCTGATGGTTGTGGTCGGTGGCTCGGGCTATTTCTTTGGTCCGATGCTGGGGGCGGCGATTGTTGTGCTGCTGCCCGAACTGCTGCGCTTTACCGAAGGCTATTACCTGATCATCTATGCGCTTCTGGTGCTGGTGCTGATGGTGTTCTCGCCCGAGGGCCTGTTCGGTCTGGGTAAAAAACTGATCAACCGCTTCCGGCCACAGGCCGAGCGCGGCGACATGAAACAGGGGGCACAGCTATGAGCACCACAGACCATGTTCTGAGCGTCCGAAACATCTCGAAATCCTTCGGCGCGATCCATGCCGTCCGCGATGTCAGCTTTGATGTCGAAAAGGGCGAAGTCCTTGGCCTGATCGGGCCGAACGGCAGCGGCAAGTCCACACTGTTCAACTGTATCCTTGGACAATTGACGCCGAATTCGGGCGAAGTGTTCGTGGATGGAAAATCGGTTGCGGGTAAGTCGGCCTATCAGCTCAGCCGCCTCGGCGTTGGCCGGACCTTTCAGCAATTGTCGGTGTTTCCGCAGATGACGGTGATCGACAACATCATCATGGCCGGGCAGGAACACCGCGGCAGCATGGTTAGCCGCCTGTTCGGGAAACCCGACGCCGGTCTGACCGAAGCGGCCGATCAGCTGATCGAATTCTTCCGGCTGGGCCACCTGCGCGATCAGATGGCCGGGTCGCTGTCTTATGGTCAGCAAAAGCTGCTGGATGCGGCGATGGCCTTTATGGCCGGGCCGGGTCTGGTGCTGTTGGATGAACCGGCGGGCGGGGTAAACCTGACCATGCTGGAATATCTGAAAGAGCGGCTGCAAACTTATAACCGCGAGCATGACAGCACCTTTGTCGTGATCGAACACAACATGGAATTCGTCATGTCCTTGTGCACCCGGATCATCGTTCTGGCCGAGGGCCAGATCATCGCCGAAGGCACCCCGGACGAGATCCGCAACAATCAACAAGTCATCGACGCGTATCTGGGGGGCTGACATGGGAACGATGCTGGAACTCAAAGACCTCTATGGCGGCTATGGCAAGATCACCATTCTGAATGGCACCAGCTTCCAGATCCCGCGCGCGTCGATCACCACGGTGATTGGCCCGAACGGGGCCGGGAAATCGACGGTGTTCAAGGCGATCTTCGGTTTGTTGAACATCCATTCGGGCAATATCGTCTTTGACGGCGAGGACGTGACCCGCTCGACCCCGAAACAGATGATCGGCCATGGCGTGACCTATGTGCCGCAGGGGCGCAACGTGATCCCGCAATTGTCGGTGCTGCATAACCTTGAAATGGGCGGCATCACCTCGAAGGATCAGGCCAGCGTCAGGCGTCGCATGGATATGGTGATGGACCAGTTCCCGATCCTGCGCCAATTTAGCGACCGCAAGGCGATCGAACTGTCGGGCGGCCAGCAGAAACAGCTTGAGATCGCCCGTTCGTTGTTGCTGGACCCCAAGCTGATCCTGATCGACGAGCCCTCAATCGGCCTGTCGCCCAATCTGGTGCAGGACGTGTTCGAAACCCTGAAACGTCTGCGCGACGATGGCGTGACCATTCTGATGGTCGAACAGAACGCTAAGGCGGCGCTGGCGATGTCGGATTACGGTCTGGTGCTGGAACTGGGTCAGACCCGGATGTTCGACGACGCGCAAAAGCTGTTGAACGATCCCAAGGTCGGCCAGTTGTTCCTTGGCGGCCATATGGAGGAAGAACCGGCATGACCGGCGCGATCCACATCCTGAACGGTCCCAATCTGAACCGTCTGGGCGTGCGCGAGCCGGAAATCTATGGCCACACCACCTTGGCCGAGGTTCAGACGATTTGCGAAACCGCGGCGGGCCATGTGCCCGTCGTTTTTCGTCAGTCCAACCTAGAGGGCGAGATCGTCAGCTGGATCCATCAAGCCATTGACGAAGGCGCTTGCGCGATCCTGATCAATCCCGCCGGGCTGACCTTTACCTCGGTCGCCATTCTGGACGCGCTCAAGATGTTTCCCGGCCCGGTGGTCGAGTTCCATATCTCGAACATCCACCGGCGCGACCCGATCTATCACAATTCTCTGGTGTCAAAGGTGGCGACCGCCGTCATGGCCGGGCTGGGCGCCGAGGGCTATGCGCTGGGCGTGCGGGCGGCGCTGGATCTGGCCGCCCGAGGTGCGCGTTAGCCGCTATAGCCAGGGCGCGGAACCGTCCCCATCAGGGTCTGCGACAGCCCGCCATCGACCACGATTTCCTGACCGTTGATATAGCTGGCACGCGGGCTGGCCAGAAACAGCGATGCGTCGGCCATGTCCTGCGGGCGACCAATGCGGCCGACGGGAACCAGCGCCTCGCGCGCGGATTTCACCGTGGCATCGGCATAAAACGCCTCGGACAAAGGCGTCAAAACCAGACCGGGGCTGACCACGTTTGACCGCACACCCTTCGGCCCCCATTCATAGGCCAGTTGCCGCGACAGCATCGAGACCGCCGCCTTGCCGGGGCTATAGGCACCGGAAAACGGTTGTGGCTGGCTGGCCGAAATCGAGGCGATATGCACCAGCGCACCAGCGCCCTTGGCGATCATCTGTTTGCCAAAGGCCTGTGCGGCGATCAGACAGCCGTTCAGATTGACCTCCAGCATCCGCCGCCAGTCGTTCAGCGCCAGATCGTCCAACGGGCCGGGGCGCAGAATACCGGCATTGTTCAC
>NZ_JBFHDW010000187.1:0-5284 GCF_041584535.1 Actibacterium sp.
CAGCGCCGCGGTCAGAAGCGCGTCCTTGATGCCGGGGAAATGCACCCCCACGATGCGCTTCATCGTCTCCATGTCCGGGATCCGGATGTAGTGAAAGAAACAGCGCCGCAGAAACGCGTCGGGCAGTTCTTTCTCGTTGTTTGACGTGATGATAACCACCGGACGGGTGGTGGCGCGGATGGTCTCGCCGGTCTCGTAAACGTGGAATTCCATCCGGTCCAGTTCTTGCAACAGGTCGTTGGGGAACTCGATATCGGCCTTGTCGATCTCGTCGATCAGCAGCACCACTTTCTCGGTCGCTTCAAAGGCCTGCCACAGCTTGCCCTTGCGGATATAGTTGCGCACGTCATTGACGCGCGGATCGCCCAGCTGGCTGTCGCGCAGGCGGCTGACGGCGTCATATTCATACAGACCCTGCTGAGCGCGGGTGGTCGATTTGATGTGCCACTCGATGATCGGCAGGCCAAGGCTTTGCGCGACCTGCTTGGCCAGTTCGGTCTTGCCGGTGCCGGGTTCGCCCTTGACCAACAGCGGCCGCTCCAGCGCCACGGCGGCGTTCACAGCGACCGACAGATCTTCGGTTGCGATGTAGGATTCGGTCGATGCGAATTTCATATGATTTCCTATCCTGAATTTGCCGGTTATTTAGGCGTGCCTTACCAGGCTTCAAAAAGCCTTAAAGCGACACTATATGCTAGTGACAACCCCCCATCATTGGGGTAAGGCAACCCCCAAGGAGAGCCGGGTGACTGACGTTACGACGACATTCGGGCCCGGCCTGCAAAAGGGAGCAGGTATGAAGGCCGAAGTTTTCTTGCCAGACGATTATCGTCCCGCAGAGGACGAACCGTTCATGAACGAGCGCCAGCTCGAGTATTTTCGCCGCAAGCTCAATGCCCTGAAGGCCGAGCTTCTGGATGAAAGCAAATCCACCATCGAAGGCTTGCAGGACGGCACGCGCAACATCCCCGATCTGGCCGACCGCGCCAGCGAGGAAACCGATCGCGCGCTGGAACTGCGCATCCGTGATCGCCAGCGCAAACTTGTGTCCAAGATCGACGGGGCGCTGCGCCGGATCGACGAGGGCGAATATGGGTATTGTCAGGAAACTGGCGAGCCGATTTCGCTGAAACGTCTGGATGCACGGCCGACGACGACCCTCAGCCTTGAGGCTCAGGAACGGCATGAACGCCGCGAAAAAGTTCACCGCGACGACTGATCGCGGGGATTGTCAGGACTAACCAGCACCGGGGCCCAGCGCCCCGGTGTTTTCTTATCGGGGCGACGCATGCTGATCGGTCAACATATCACGGTATTGGGTGGCGGGATCGCCGGTCTGGCGGTCGCAACGGCGCTGGCACAGCGCGGGGCGCAGGTCACGGTTCTGGAACAGGCCGACGCCATCCGCGAGGTCGGCGCCGGGCTGCAAATTTCCCCGAACGGGGTTGCGGTGCTGCGGGCGCTGGGGCTGGAACGCGTTTTGAAACAGACCTGTATCCGGGGCCGCGCCGTCAATCTGTGCGACGGGCCCAGCGGCAAGCGGGTGCTGCGGCTGGACATGAGCGCGGGCGAGGGCGGCTATTATTTTGTCCACCGCGCCGATCTGGTCGATATGCTGGCCACCGCCGCGCGCGCGGCTGGCGTGCGCATCCGGCTGCTGCAACAGGTCACCGATATCGCCTTTGACGAGGACGGCGCGCGGCTGACCATGGTGCAGGGGGCTGAGGTGCGCGCCGGGCTGGTTCTGGGCGCCGATGGGCTGCATTCGGTGCTGCGTGGTGCGTTAAATGGCGTTGCCGCGCCGCGGTTTACCGGGCAGGTGGCATGGCGGGCGACGGTGCCTTTGAACACTGTTTCAGATGCCGAGGTCAAAGTCTTCATGGGGCCGGGGCGGCATCTGGTGCGCTATCCGCTGCGCGAAGGCAAGCTGATGAATATCGTTGCCGTGGAAGAGCGCAGCGACTGGGCCGAAGAAAGCTGGTCCACTAAGGACGACCCGGCCAATCTGCGCGCGGCCTTTGCCGGGTTCGCGCCGGAAGTGCGCGATCTGCTGGCGCAGGTTGACGAGGTGTTCCTGTGGGGGTTGTTCCGGCATCCGGTGGCGCAGGTCTGGCAGAACGGCCGGGCGGCGATCCTTGGCGATGCCGCGCATCCGACGCTGCCGTTCATGGCGCAGGGTGCCAATATGGCGCTTGAGGACGCATGGGTTCTGGCCGCGTCGCTGGCCGGGCATGATACACCCGAGGCCGGTCTGGCGGCCTATCAACTGGCACGGCGCGACCGTTGTATCGAAGTGGTCGATGCCGCCTCGAAAAACGCCCGCAACTATCACCTGACCGGCCCAAAACGCACGGCGGGTCATCTGGCGCTGAAACTGGTGGGCGCGGTGGCGCCGGACCTGATGCTGCGCCGGTTCGACTGGATCTATCGACATGACGTCACGCGCCTGACGCCTTAGGCGCGACAAGGCTGGTCAGGCCGCGGAATTTGCCGCTAATCTCGGACGACACAGCACGGGAGCGCCGCAATGGCATTGGAAGACGCCGCCAAACAGATCGACTCGGCATTCACCCGGCAGGGCTATCGCGGCCTTGCCTTTGAAAACACCTTTGCCGGGGCGACCTCGTTCCTGCGCCGGACCTATAGCAAGGATCTGACCGGCGTCGATCTGGCCATCACCGGCGTGCCGTTCGATCAGGCAGTGACCAACCGCCCCGGCACCCGTCTGGGCCCGCGCGCCATCCGCGAGGCCAGCGCGCTTCAGGCCTTTGATCCGCCCTATGGCTGGGGCTTTAACCCGGTCGATGACTTCAACATCGCCGATTACGGCGATCTGGCGTTCGATTATGCCGATACCCGCGCTTTTCCGGCGGCCCTGACCGCGCATATCAGTGGCATTCTGGCGGCGGGCGCCGGCAGCCTGACGCTGGGCGGCGATCATTATATCTCGTTCCCGATCCTGCGCGCCTATGCGCAGAAATTCGGCCCGCTGTCCTTGCTACATTTCGATGCCCATTCCGACACCTGGGCCGATGACGATTTCGACCGCATCGACCACGGCACCATGTTCTATAAGGCGGTGAAACAGGGGCTGATCGACCCGGCGCGCAGCGTGCAGGTCGGCATCCGCACTGAAAACCCCGACACGATGGGCGTCAACATCATCGACGCCCGCGAGGTGCACGAGGGCGGCACCGCCGCCGCCGTGGCCAAGATCAAATCCATTCTCGGCACCCATCCGACCTATGTGACCTTTGACATCGACGCGCTGGACCCGGCCTATGCGCCCGGCACCGGCACACCGGTCTGGGGCGGGCTGACCAGCGCGCAGGTGGCGCATATGCTGCGCGATCTGGCTGGGATCAACATGGTTGGCGGCGATGTGGTCGAGGTCTCGCCGCCGTTCGACACCACCGGGGCTACGGCCATCGCCGGTGCCCATGTCGCGGTCGAACTGATGTGCCTTTACTGCTGGAACAAACGCGGGTGAGGGGGCTGACAAGCCTGTCCCTGATCGTGGTGGTGCTGCTGATCGTGGCGCTGATGGCCTATATCCGCCTGACGCCACTGCCCGCCGCGCGGTTCCACAAGCGCGGGCCGGACAAGCCGGTGGGCGAACAGGTGGTGCCGATCGGGTTCGAAATCGTGCTGCCGCTGACCGACGACCCGCAGGCGCAACTGGCGGCGCTGGACCGGATCATCCTGAACAGCCCGCGCACAAGGCGTCTGGCCGGATCGCTGGCCGACGGGCATCTCAGCTATGTCAGCCGCACGGCGTTCTGGGGATTTCCCGACATCACCAATGTCTGGATCGGCGCGAACGGCGTGCATATTCGCGGCCGCCAGCGGTTCGGAGGCAAGGATTTCGGCGTCAATGCCACGCGGATTCGCGGCTGGGTGGCGCGGCTTTCCCCGGCCTGACCCCTTGACCGCATCGCTTGGTTGGGCAACACGGAACGCATGGTTCCTTTCGACAAACTCGATCAGATTACCCAACGGTTCGAATTCCTTGAGGCGCAGATGGCTCAGGGCGCGACCGGTGATTTCGCCCGCATCAGCCGCGAATATTCCGAGCTGAAACCCGTGGCCGACCAGATCGCCGCCTATCGGCAGGCGCTGGACGATCTGGCCGAGGCGCAGGCGATGTTGCAAGACCCGGAAATGCGCGCGCTGGCGCAAGAGGAACTGCCCAACCTGAAATCCCGCATCCCCGAGATGGAGCAGGCGCTGCAACTGGCGCTTTTGCCGCGCGATGCCGCCGACGCCCGCCCGGCGATCATCGAAATCCGCCCCGGCACCGGCGGCGACGAGGCGGCGCTGTTCGCGGGCGATCTGCTGCGGATGTATCAGAAATACGCCGAAAGCCGCGGCTGGCGGTTTGAAATCATCGAACTGGCGCAAAGCGAACTGGGCGGTATCAAGGAAGTCATCGCCAATGTGCAGGGCGATGGCGTGTTCGCCCGGCTGAAATACGAATCCGGTGTGCACCGGGTGCAGCGTGTGCCAACCACTGAAAGCGGCGGGCGAATTCACACCTCGGCCGCGACGGTCGCGGTGCTGCCCGAGGCCGAAGAGGTCGATATCGACATCCCTGCCACCGATATCCGCATCGACACGATGCGCGCCAGCGGCGCCGGCGGCCAGCACGTGAACACCACCGACAGCGCGGTGCGGATCACCCATATTCCGACCGGCATCGTCGTGACCAGCTCCGAGAAATCCCAGCACCAGAACCGCGCCATCGCCATGCAGGTTCTGCGCACCCGGCTGTATGATCTGGAACGCCAGCGCGCCGATCAGGCCCGCGCCGCCGACCGCAAGGCTCAGGTCGGCTCGGGCGACCGGTCCGAGCGCATCCGAACCTATAATTTCCCGCAAGGCCGGATGACCGATCACCGCATCAACCTGACGCTTTATAAGCTGGATCAGGTGATGCAGGGCGATCTGGACGACATTATCGACGCGCTGATCGCGGACGATCAGGCGCGCAAGTTGGCGGAGATGCAGGAATGACCGGAAACGAACTGCTTGCCGCCGCAATCGCCCGGTTGCGCGTCGCCGGCGTTCCCGACGCCCCGCGCGACGCCCGCTGGTTGCTGGCCGAGGCTCTGGGCATCGCGCCCGGGCGGCTGACGCTGGAACTGGCCGAACCGGTGCCCGAGGCCGCCCAAGCCACTTTTGATGCTCTGATCGCCCGCCGCGAAGCGCGCGAGCCGGTGTCCTATATCCTTGGCCGCCGCGCCTTTTACGGCCGCGATTTCATCGTCACCCCCGATGTGCTGGA
>NZ_JBFHDW010000188.1:0-5258 GCF_041584535.1 Actibacterium sp.
TGGCAAAATTGGCGCTGAACCGCGGCACCAGCAGGATCAGGCCAAAGCCGATCATCAGCACGGCCCCGGCATTGGCGATGGTGGTTTCAGTGATGCCCAGACTGCGCCCGGCAACGGTGATGACCATGCCCAGAGTGACGAAAGACAGGCTCATCCCCGCCGCAACCGCGATCGGTCCCAGCCGATGCGCCTGCAGCGCCGTTGCCAGCACGATCGGCAACACCGGCAGAACGCAGGGGTTGATCAGGGTCAGCAGACCCGCCGCATATCCAAGCACAAGTTCCATGACCGCGAGTCTTGGCGCAAGCCCGGGCCGCTGTCATTAAACAACCCCTGACGCGCGATCACATGACCGTCAGATGCGTTGCCGCGACCACTGCACCGCCAGAATGCCGACCATGATGATCAGAACGCCAATCACATCCATCACGCCCAAGGCCTCGCCAAGCAGAACCGCGGCCACCGCGACGCCGAAGAACGGGTTCAGGAAATGAAACGTCGCCGCCCGCACCGCGCCGATCCGTCCGACCAGAACGAACCATGTGATCGTCGCCAGCAGACCCGGCACCAGAGTCGTATAACCAAAGGCCAACAGCCAGCGCGGGCTGACGGCCACTTCCCATGTTTCGGTAAAGCCGCCGATGATCGCAAGGATCACGCTGCCGACCAGCATCTGCAGGCCGACAATCATCATCAGGTTACCCCCGACCGAGGCACTGCGCACCGTCAGGGTCGCCACCGCCAACGCCAGCGCACCGATGATGCACATGCCCACGCCAACCAGATCGACACCGCCATTGATGCGGCCGCCCATGATCAGGGCCACGCCCACGAAGCCCGCGACCAGCCCGGCCAGACCCAGGGGCCGCATCCGGTCACCCCAGATCAGCCAGCCCAGCAGCGCCACCAACAGCGGCATGGTCGAGGCGATGATCGAGGCCAGACCGGCCTCGACCGTCTGCATCGCGACAAAGTTCAGACCCAGATACAGCGCGTTCTGGCACAGGCCAAAGATGATCGTGCTCTTGATTTGAGCACTGTTCAAACGCCAGCTCTGCCCCATCAGCCGGGCGATCAGAATGCCCAGCAAACCCGAGATCAGGAACCGCAGCGCCAGCGACAAAAGCGGCGGCGCATCGGCGACGATGATCCGCGCCGAGGCAAAGGCTGATGACCACATAAAGGCAAAAGCCAGCCCCATGGCGATGGCGCGAATATCCATGTCTGCTCCGACAAAAAAGAAAGGGCCGCACGTGGCGACCCTAAGCGTTTTGCGATTTGGGGCAAGCCCCGGTCGCTTAGCCGTTCACGCTGTCTTTCAACGCTTTGGCAATGGTCATCTTGACCACCTTGTCGGCGTCTTTTTTGATCTGATCGCCAGTGGCCGGGTTCCGAACCATGCGTTCGGGGCGCTCGCGGCAATAGATTTTGCCCACGCCAGGCAGGGTCACTGCACCGCCGCCGGATACTTCTTTGGTGATCACGCCAGTCAGCGCGTCCAGAGCAGCCGAGGCGGTCTTTTTGTCCGCGCCCATTTCCTCTGCCAGCGCAGCGACCAGCTGAGTTTTGGTCATCGGTTTTGCCATGTATGGTCTCCTCACTCCTGCCCGCTTATTGGGGCTGATCCGCGTAATGTAACGGAATGTATGTGTCAGACACAATGATTTGCGTCCGCAATCAAGTGTTTTTCATGCATTTTGTGTTGGTTTTCGCCGCGTCACAAGAAAGCTGTTTCTTCAAAGCTACGCAATTTGCGGCTGTGGATGCGTTCCAGCGGCATTTCCCGCAAGGCCTCCATCGCGCGAATGCCGATCTGAAGGTGCCGCGCGACCTGTGTCTGATAGAACTCACTGGCCATGCCGGGCAGCTTCAATTCGCCATGCAGCGGCTTGTCCGACACGCAAAGCAACGTGCCATAAGGCACCCGGAACCGATAGCCATTCGCGGCGATCGTGGCGCTTTCCATGTCCAGCGCAATCGCCCGTGACTGGCTGAGACGCTGCACCGGGCCGGACTGATCGCGCAGTTCCCAGTTGCGGTTGTCGATGGTGGCGACGGTGCCGGTGCGCATGATCTGTTTCAGGTCATAGCCGCTAAGTTCGGTCACTGCGGCCACCGCCTGTTCCAGCGCGATCTGGATTTCGGCCAGCGCCGGGATCGGCACCCAGATCGGCAGATCGTCGTCCAGCACATGATCCTCGCGCAGATAGGCATGGGCCAGCACGAAATCGCCAAGGCTTTGGCTGTTCCGCAGCCCGGCGCAATGGCCGACCATCAGCCACGCATGCGGGCGCAGAACCGCGACGTGATCGGTGGCGGTTTTGGCGTTAGACGGGCCGACACCGATATTGACCAAGGTGATCCCGGCGCCGTTCTGACGTTTCAGATGATAGGTCGGCATCTGCGGCAGCTTGGCCGGGGTCGGCAGCGGCGCCTCGGGGTCGCTGATCACAATATTCCCCGGCCCGACCAGCGCGATATACCCGCTGTCGGGATCGGCCAGCGCCTTGCGGGCATAGAGTTCGAACTCTTCGACATAGAACTGGTAGTTGGTGAACAGAACATGGTTCTGGAAATGCTCGGGCGCGGTGGCGGTGTAATGCGACAGCCGCGCCAGCGAGTAATCGACCCGCTGCGCGGTGAACGGCGCCAGAGGCCATGCGCCATCGGGATATTTGAACCCATAGCCGTTGACGATCTCGTCATGGGTGGTGCTCAGATCTGGCACATCGAACACATCGCGCAGCGGAAAAGACAGCGCCCCGTCCTGCGGCACGGTGATCGAGCTATCCGCCGAGACCGCGAAATGCACCGGGATCGGCGTTTGCGACGGGCCGACGCTGATGGCGACGCCGTGGTTTTCGATCAGCAGGCCAATCTGCTGGCGCAGGTAATTGCCGAACAGGTCAGGCCGGGTGATCGTGGTGGCATAGGTGCCCGGCTCGGTCACATAGCCGAAGGACAGGCGGCTATCGACATGGGCAAAGCTGGTCGTGATCAGCCGCAGTTCGGGGTAATAGGCGCGGAACCGGGCGGTGCGCGGCGCCCCGGCGAGGGTGGCCTGAAACTTTTCGCGCAGAAACCCGGTGGCCTGTTCATACAGCACCTGCAAATACGCCACGGCGGCGGCTGCATCGGTGAAACTTTGCATGTCGCTGGTGGGGGGCGTGTGCAGGGGCAAGGTCGGTTCGGCCATCGGTCCCTCGATTGGTCTTGTGACGGGTTGTGCCAAGTGTGACACCTTGGCGGCCCAGCGCAAGCCCGCCCTTGCACAGACCCCGCGAACACCGGATGATCGCGGCATGACACAGACGCTTCTTTCAATCGGACATGGCTATAGCGCTCAGGCGCTGGCCCGAATTCTGCCCGCTGACTGGCAGGTGATCGCCACGACACGCAGCGCCGAAAAGGCCGCCGCGATGACCGGAGCCGAGGTGGTGATCTGGCCCGGCGGCGATCTGGCCGGGGCGGTGGCGCGGGCGACGCATGTGCTGAGCTCAGTCGCGCCTGACGCGGACAGCGACCCGGTGCTGCGCGACATCGGCCCGGCACTGGCGCGCGCCGATCACTTGCGCTGGGTTGGCTATCTGTCCACCACCGGCGTTTATGGCGACCATCACGGCGGCTGGGTGGACGAAACCACCCCCCTGACCCCGGCCACCGAGCGCGGCATCGCCCGGATGCAGGCCGAGGCCGCTTGGCGCGATCTGAACCTGCCGCTGCATATCTTTCGGCTGGCGGGCATCTATGGCCCCGGGCGCGGGCCGTTCGCCAAGGTGAAATCCGGCACAGCGCGGCGGATCATCAAGCCGGGACAGGTGTTCTCGCGCGCTCATGTCGAAGATATCGCGCAGGTGCTGCTGGCCTCGATCCAGCGGCCGAACCCCGGCGCGGTCTATAACGTCTGCGACGACGATCCCGCGCCGCCGCAGGATGTGATCGCCCATGCGGCGGAACTGCTGGGCATGGCCATCCCGCCCGACATTCCGTTCGACGAGGCGGCGTTCACCCCCATGGCGCGCAGCTTTTACGCCGAGTCAAAAAAGGTGCGGAACGACCGGATCAAGGACGAGTTGGGCGTGGTGCTGAAATACCCCGACTACAAGGCGGGGCTGGCGGCGTTGTTGGCCGCAGAGGCCGATTAAGACGCGTCCTCTTCGACCCCATGGCGAACGATATTGAACCCTTCGTCAGCCGTCGGGGCGACAAAATGCTTTGAGAACATCTGGAACTGGGCCTCGGTTGCGGCGAACGGATGATCGCCTTTGGCGTTGCGGGCGAAAAGACGGGCCAGGCATACCTCGTCGGGGGTGGTCATGAGGTGCAATTGGTGCGCGGCGTTTGTGGACGCAAGGATGCTGAGCATCCAGTTGCGGCTCTCGATCGTGTTCGCGGGAAAGTCCAAAACCACCGACAGCCCGGCATTCAGCAGCGCCGCGACATGCGGCCCCATAATCGCCCGCAGTTTGGCCGCGCAGCGCACATAGTCCTTTGGCGATGCGATTTCATCGGCGAACAGGGTGCTCAACCATGCATCCTCGGCAATCAGAACCGTTCCCTCTGCTTGCCCCAACCGGGCCGCGAGGGTCGATTTTCCGGATCCGATTTTCCCGCAAAGCAAATGCAGGGTCGCAGCGTGAAAAGGCATTCGGGCCTCGATCTTTCCAGTTGCACGGATGATGAGCCGGGTCAGGCCCGCTTTTCCCCGATCTGCGCGACGCCCAGAACCTCAAGCACCTTGGCCTCGATATCCGGGGCGTTCAGATGGGCGCTGGCATACATGTCATCGGGGTTGGCCTGATCGATAAAGCTGTCCGGCAACACCATCGCGCGGAATTTGAAGCCCGCGTCAAACACGCCCTCATCCGACAGCAATTGCGCTACATGGCTGCCGAAACCGCCGACGGCGCCTTCTTCGATGGTGATCAGCGCCTCGTGGTTGGCGACCAGATCAAGGATCAGTTCGCGGTCCAGCGGCTTGGCAAAGCGGGCGTCGGCCACGGTGGGCGTGATGCCGCGCGCGCTTAATGCCTCGGCGGCTTTCATCACCTCGGGCAGACGCGTGCCGAACGACAGGATCGCCACCCGTGCGCCTTGCTGGATCATCCGGCCCTTGCCGATCTGCAAAACCTCGCCGCGTTCGGGCAGTTCGACGCCCACGCCTTCGCCCCGCGGATAGCGGAAGGCGATCGGCCCGTCATTATGCGCGGCGGCAGTGGCGACCATATGCACCAGCTCGGCCTCATCCGCGGCGGCCA
>NZ_JBFHDW010000189.1:0-5236 GCF_041584535.1 Actibacterium sp.
ATCTGGCCACGACCGCGACGGATCAGCCGCAACTGGGCGCGGTCTGCGACGCGATCGAGGACGCGCCGGTTCCGGTGATCGCGGTGGTGCAGGGCGCGGCATTGGGCACGGGCTGTGCGCTGGCGCTGGCGGCGCATTACCGGATCGCGAGCGACCGCGCGGCATTCGGGTTTCCCGAGGTGACATTGGGCCGGGTGCCCGAAGCCGGGGCGACCCAGCGTCTGCCCCGGATCACCGGCGCTCAGGCGGCGCTTGAGATCATGCTGGCCGGTCGCCCGATCGCCGCCCCCGAGGCCGAACGTCTGGGCCTTGTCGACCGGATCACTTCCGGCGATCCGCGCCCGGCGGCGCAGGACTATGCCGAAACCCTGATTTCACAAGGCGCCGGGCCGCGTCCGACCCGGCTGCGGCTGCGTGGTCTGCGCGATGGCCGCGCCTTTCAGGCCGCCGTGGCCGCCGCCCGCAAGCGGGTTGGCAATCCGGTGGTTCAGGCCCCGGCGCGGATCATTGATTGCATCGAGGCGGCGCAATTGCTGCCATTCGAAGGCGGTCTGGAATATGAGCGCGCCGCGACCGAGGCTTGTGCCGAGTCGTCTCAGGCACGGGCGTTGCTGCATCTTTATCAGGCCGAGCGCCGGGCGGGTCGGCTGCCGATCTCTGGCGACGCCGATCCGGGCCGGATTGAACAGGTGGCGCTGGTGGGGCAGGGCGATGCCGCTGCGGGCTGGGCGGTGCTGAGCGCCGACAGCGGCACGCCGGTGCGGGTGCCCGATGCGGACGATCTGGACGATATCCTGACCCGGATGCGGGCGATCTTTGACGAGGCCATCGCGCGCGGGCGGCTGACTGCCGCGCAACGCGACAGCCGCTTGGCCTTGGTCAGCCAGAGCGATCTGGATCAGGCCGATCTGGTGCTTGATCTGACCGGCACTGCGGACGCGGGCGGCTTGCGCGATGGCGCCATCGTGGCGCGGGTTCTGCCCGCGACCGGGGCGGCCGATCTGGCGGGGCTCGACGATCAGACCGTGCCGACCGTTGCCCTGATCGGCACCGGCCCGGCGCATCTGTCGCGCCTGACCGAGATGCTGGAACCGGCGGGCCTGCCCGACGCGACCCGGCTGCGGCTATTGCGGTTCCTGAAACAAGTGGGGCGCGTGGTCGTCGCCACCCCGGCCGAAAGCGGCGGCTTGGGCAGCGCCCTGTGGGGGGCGGTGGTCTGGGTCGCGGCGCGTCTGGCCGCGCAAGGCGCCGCGCCCGAAGCCATTCAACAGGCGTTGCGGGCCTATGGCCTGTCGCGGCTGCCGTTCCAGACCCGCCGCCCGCCCGCCGCGCAATCGGATCAGGCCGCCGGTCTGACCGACACCGACATTGCCCGGATGTGCGAAGCGGCATTGGCCAATACCGGCGCGCTGCTGATCGAGGCCGGTCTGGCGCACAGCCCGGCGGATATCGACCTTGTGATGGTGCATGGCTACGGCTTCCCGCGCTGGCGGGGCGGCCCGATGCTGGCCGCGGACGAGCGCGGCCTGCTGGCCACCCGCAAGATGCTGCGCAGCCTTGCCGCCGAAGGCGATGCCGATTTCTGGGCTCCGTCCGGCCTGTTTGACAGCCTGATCAAGAACGGCCGCCACTTTCGTGATATGAATGACGGCACTGTGCCGGAATAGTCCACGGAACGGGATTGCCATGACGCGGCCAACCGGCTAAATACCGCGCCGTTAGCCCCTATAGCTCAGCTGGTAGAGCAACTGATTTGTAATCAGTAGGTCCGCGGTTCGAGTCCGTGTGGGGGCACCATTTTACCACCAAATCCGCACCTCGGCGCCTCAGGTGTTATTTCAGCGCGTAGCGATCATGTTCCTCGAACACGTCGATCGCTTTGGTGCCGGCCTTGATCAGACCGCCATGCATCACACCACTGGGGATCGAATAGCTTTCGCCCGGGCCGTAGGTGCGGGTGTTGTCACCTATAGTCATGATAATTTCGCCTTCGATCACAGTGCCCCATTGCGCGCCATGCGCGTGCATCGGCAATTCGAAGTCCTGAAAGAAGCTGAAAAACACAACCAACCCGGCCTCGGATTGAATGGCACGGGTCTGAACCACATCCTCGGAGAAAGGCGTATCAAGCGCGGGAAACGCCGTAATGAAATCGGGAAAGGTCATGCGGAAATCCTGTTGCGGCGATTGCGTCTACGGGCGCATGGAAGTCTATGGCCACTTTGGCCCGCTTGCATAGGAGTTTGTAAGCGCCGCCCTGATTGACAGTGCAAACTGTTTGGCTGGTCTGGCTGGCTGTGTTATGCCGAGCCTCAGATCCGTTCCGGGGATAGCCGCGCCATGCTTCAGACCGTTCTGCCGATTTTCGCGCTGATCGCCATTGGCTTTGCCGCGATCAAAAGCGGCTATGTCGAGCCCGCCGCAACCCGGCCTTTGGGGGCGTTCGTGGTGCGGATCGCGCTGCCGGCGCTGATCTTCAAGAATATCGGCGGCCTGCCGTTTTCCGAGGCCGTGCGCCCCGGTTTCGTGCTGGGCTATGTTGCCGCCTCGCTGGCGGCGATGGCGCTGGCGCTGTTGACGGCCAAGCTGGTGCTGCGCGCCGATCTGTCCGAGGCCTCGATGGTGGGGCTGGGGGCGGCGACGTCGAATACCGGCTTTATGGGCTATCCGATCGGGTCGCTGGTGCTGGGCCAGACGCTGGGCGCGCAATTGATGGCGCAATGCATGATCGTCGAGATCATGCTGATCATTCCGCTGTCGATGGTGATTTCCGACGTGGCGCGCGGCGGCGGAGGCGGTCGGCTGTGGAAACAGATTTTCGACAGTATCGTGCGCAATCCGATCCTGATCGCGCTGGCGGCGGCGCTGATCGTGTCAGGCACCGGCCTGCAACCGCCCGAGGTGGTAAACCGCGTGACCGGGATGCTGGCGGCGGTCTCGGCGCCGATTGCGCTGTTCGTGATCGGGGCGACGCTGGCCACGCTGCCGATTCAGGGCATGTTCGACCGGCTGGCGGTGATTTCCATCGGCAAGCTGATCGTGCATCCGCTGCTGGTGCTGGGCGCGCTTAGTCTGGTGCCGGGGCTTGATCCGGTGTTGCTGTCGGGCGGGGTGCTGTTCGCGGCGATGCCGATGCTGACGATCTACACGATTTTCGGCCAGCGCGCCGGGGTCGAGATGATGACCGCCTCGGCCTTGGTGGTGGCGACGGCGCTGTCCTTTGTGACGCTGCCGGTATGGATGTCGCTAATTCTGCCCTGATCCCGGCGCGGGCGGTTGACCTTGAGCCGGGGCTGCGGTCCTCTGTCCTTCAGGGGCAGGCCCCGCGCAGGAGGAGCGATTGCAGATCACGACCCACGCCACCCAGCCGATCGACGGGCAAAAGCCCGGCACTTCGGGGCTGCGTAAAAAGACCCGCATCTTTCAGCAGCCACATTATCTTGAGAATTTTATTCAAAGCATCTGGACCGGCATCGGCGGGGTTCAGGGCAAGGTTCTGGTTCTGGGCGGTGATGGGCGCTATTTCAATGACCGCGCGGCGCAGGTGATCTTGCGCATGGCGGCGGCGGGCGGCGCGGCGCGGGTGATCGTGGGGCAGGGGGCGCTGTTGTCGACCCCGGCGGCCTCGCATCTGATCCGGCGGCGCGGCGCGGATGGCGGCATCATCCTGTCCGCCAGCCACAACCCCGGCGGCCCCGACGAAGATTTCGGGGTGAAATACAACACCAAGAACGGCGGCCCGGCCCCGGAAGAGGTGACCAAGCGCATCTTTGAGGCCACCCAGACTCTCACCCGCTATGATATTGTCGAATGTCAGGATATCGACCTGTCTACAATCGGCACCACCACGCTGGCCGGGATGGAGATCGAGATCGTCGATCCCGTCCTTGAATATAAACAGCTGATGGCCAGCCTGTTCGACTTTGCCGCGATCCGCGATCTGTTCGCCTCGGGCTTTAGCTTGCGCTTTGACGCCATGCATGCGGTCACCGGCCCCTATGCGAAAGCGATCCTTGAAGACACGCTTGGCGCGCCGGCGGGCACGGTGATCAATGCCACGCCGCGCCCGGATTTTGGCGGCGGCCACCCGGACCCCAACCCGATCTGGGCCAAACCGCTGATGGATCTGATGATGGGTGCGGGCGCCCCGGACTTTGGCGCGGCCTCGGATGGCGATGGCGACCGCAACATGATCGTTGGTCGCGGCTGCTATGTGACGCCGTCGGACAGTCTGGCGGTGCTGGCGGCGAATGCGCATCTGGTGCCGGGCTATCGGGACGGGCTGAAGGGGGTGGCGCGCTCGATGCCGACCTCGGCGGCGGTCGACCGGGTGGCGCAGGCGCTGGGCATCCCCTGTTACGAAACCCCCACCGGCTGGAAATTCTTCGGCACGCTTCTGGATGCGGGCCGCGTCACCCTGTGCGGCGAGGAAAGCGCCGGCACCGGCAGCAGCCATGTGCGCGAGAAAGACGGGCTGTGGGCGGTGCTGCTGTGGCTGAACATCCTTGCGGTCAAACGCCAAAGCGTCGCTGAAATCATGGCCGCGCATTGGGCGCAGTTTGGCCGCAACTATTATAGCCGTCATGATTACGAGGCGATTGAGGCCACCGCCGCCAACGATCTGATCGACGATCTGCGGGCGCGGCTGGGCGATCTGCCCGGAACCCAGATCGCGGGGATGACGGTCGCAACGGCAGACGAGTTTTCTTATCAGGACCCGGTCGATGGCGCGCGCAGCACCGGGCAGGGGCTGCGGGTGGTGTTCCGGAACGGCGCACGGATCGTCCTGCGGCTGTCGGGAACCGGCACCGAAGGCGCGACTCTGCGGGTCTATCTTGAGCAGTATGAGTCGGATTCGGCGCGGTTGCAGCAGGATCCGCAAATCGCCCTGCAATCGGTGATCGAAGCGGCGGAAATTCTGGCCGGACTCAGCGAAAAAACCGGCCGAACCGCCCCGGATGTCATCACCTGAATCACCTTGAGTCGGGGCGAAAGCGGCCATTACCTCCTTATAAGGCGCGAAAATGCCGGATCTTGCCCTGCCGCAGCGCGGCAAAATGCCTGTAAATAAAGCCGTTCCGTGGGATCTTGGGAATTTTCCGTGTTAATTTTGAAAAAAGCGCTTGCGGGCTGTGCGAGTTATCCTTAGAACCCCCTTCACCGGCGGCGCTGATGGCGCGGTTGGGACGCGGGACGGCGGACGGAGCGATGCTTCTGAGGTTGTTTAGCGGGACTA
>NZ_JBFHDW010000190.1:0-5226 GCF_041584535.1 Actibacterium sp.
AACCCGGAACCTGCGGGTCTGGTTCCCGATCCAGCGCGGCCTGATGCGCAAGACCGTGGGCCATGTGAAAGCAGTGACCGACGCCTCGATCAGCGTGCGCGCGGGTGAGACCTTGGGCATTGTCGGCGAAAGCGGCTCGGGCAAGACCACGTTGGCGCTGGCGATCATGCGGCTGATTTCATCGACCGGCGGCATTCGCTATCTTGGCGAGGATATTCAGGGCCGCTCGGCCAAGCATCTGCGGCCGCTGCGGCGCGATATGCAGATCGTGTTTCAGGATCCCTACGGCTCGCTCAGCCCTCGGATGACCATCGAACAGATCGTGGCCGAGGGGCTGGGTGTGCATGGGCTGGAAAAAGGTCAGGACCGTCGCGGTATGGTCGCGGATATCCTGACCGAGGTCGGGTTGTCGCCCGATATGATGCACCGCTATCCGCATGAATTTTCCGGCGGCCAACGCCAGCGCATCGCCATTGCCCGCGCGATGATCCTGCGCCCCAAGCTGCTGGTGCTGGACGAGCCGACCTCGGCGCTGGATATGACGGTGCAGGTTCAGATCGTCGACCTGTTGCGCCGCCTGCAACGGCGGTATGGGCTGGCCTATCTGTTCATCAGCCACGACCTGCGGGTGGTGCGGGCACTGTCGCACAAGGTGATCGTGATGAAGCAGGGCGATATCGTTGAGGCCGGTGAAAGTGCTGCGATCTTTGAGTCGCCGCAGACCGATTACACCCGGGCGCTGATGAAGGCCGCTTTCGGGGCAGGGACGTCAAAATAACTGTGCCGCGCTTGGTGGGCGCGGCACAGATGAGTATTTAAGCCAAGAAAAAGACCAGCGGTTCAGATCGCCGGGCTGTGCCCGGCCTTGCTGAGGTCATAGGCGTCAAAAGCCCGGGCGATCATCCGGGTCAGCGGGCGGCCCTGTTGCGGAATGGCAAGGCCTTGCGGTGTGATCTGGACCATATCGCCAAAGGTGGCGGCGACGGGTTTGAACATCTCGTTCAGGGCCTGCGGCGTGATGTCGTAGTCGCGGGTAATTTCGGCGGTGTCGATGCGGAAATCGCACATCAGCGCTTCGATCAGGCGGGCGCGCAGCCGGTCATCGGTCGAGAACGCATGGCCGCGCCCGGTGGCAAAGCGGCCCTCGCGCACCCGGCCGGTATATTCCGAAGTCGAGGACAGGTTCTGGGCATAGCCTTGCGGAAAGCGTGAGATCGACGAGGCGCCAAGACCGATCAACACCTCGGCGGTGTCATCGGTATAGCCCTGGAAATTGCGGCGCAGGCGCCCGGCGCGCTGGGCCACTTCCAGCCCGTCACCGGGGCGGGCGAAATGGTCGATGCCGATTTCATGGTAATGATCCCACAGGAACAGGCGGCGCGCGGTTTCAAAAAGATGCAGCCGTTCTTCGGGGGTGGGCAGGGCCTCGGACGGCAGCATCTGCTGGCGCTTGGCCATCCATGGCACATGCGCATAGCCGTAAAGGGCGACGCGGTCGGGCGACAGCGACAGCAGCTTTTGCACGCTTTCGGCGACGCGCTCTTTCGATTGGTGCGGCAGGCCATACAGGATGTCGGCGTTCAGGCTGGCGATGCCGCGCGCGCGGATCATGTCGACAGCGTCGCGGGTGGTGTCATAGCTTTGGATGCGGCCGATGACGGCCTGAATTTCGGGGTCAAAGTCCTGAATCCCGATCGAGGCGCGGTTCATTCCGGCGCCGGCAAGGGCGTCCAGACGGTCGGCGTCGATCTCGTTCGGGTCGATTTCTACCGAGAATTCAGCATTTTCACCCAAGGGAACAGTCTGAAAAATTGTGTCCGACAGCTCGCGCATCATGTCAGCACTGAGCAGGGTCGGGGTTCCGCCCCCCCAATGCAGCCGCGACAGAGTGACGCCTTTGGGCAGCGTCTGACGCAGCAGGGCCAGTTCGGATTTCAGTGTTTGCAGGTAGGCGCGGACCGGTGAATCGGTGCGGGTGCCTTGGGTTCGACAGGCGCAAAACCAGCACAACCGGCGGCAAAAAGGCACGTGAATATAAAGGGATACGCGCGCGCCGGGCTGAATTTCTTGGATCCAGCGGACAAAGTCGCTTTCGCCGATCGACGCAGAAAAATGTGGTGCCGTGGGATAACTAGTATACCTTGGCACGCGTGCGTCGAAGAGCCCTAGCCGGGTGAGTTGCGATTCGGTGTTCATTCCCATAGGTGTAGCCACAGGCTCGCGCCAAACATTGATCGAAGTCAAAAACGAAACCGGATATGGCAGTTCAGGATCACACATTCTCGCATGTCGATTGTGAGGCATGCCCCATTCGCCACAGGGCCGTTTGCGCGCGCTGTGATGCGGACGAGCTGGAGCGGCTGGAAGAGATCAAATACTACCGCACCTTCGAGGCCGGTCAGACCGTGATCTGGTCCGGCGACCGGATGGATTTCGTGGCGTCCGTGGTCGAAGGCATTGCCTCGCTGACGCAGGCGATGGAGGACGGGCGCACCCAGATGGTCGGGCTGTTGCTGCCGTCGGATTTCGTCGGGCGTCCAGGGCGCGAGACCGCGGCCTATAACGTCGTGGCGACGACCCGGCTGACGATGTGCTGTTTCCGCAAGAAGCCATTCGAGGCGATGATGTTGCGCACGCCGCATATCAGCCAGCGCCTGTTGGAAATGACGCTGGACGAACTGGACGCGGCGCGGGAATGGATGTTGTTGCTGGGCCGTAAGACCGCGCGCGAAAAGATTGCCAGCCTGTTGGCGATCATCGCCCGCCGCGATGCGACGCTCAAGCTGGCCTCGGCCACCGGCCAGATCGTGTTCGATCTGCCGCTGACCCGCGAGGCGATGGCCGATTATCTGGGTCTGACGCTGGAGACCGTCAGCCGTCAGATCAGCGCGCTCAAGCGCGATGGCGTTATTCAGCTTGAGGGCAAGCGTCACATCACCGTTCCCGACATGGACCGGCTGATGGACGAAACCGGCGACGATACTGACGGCGGTGTCTATATCTGACATTCAGGTCCGCCCCGGACCGGGTCCGGGGCAGGGGATCAATGCGCCAGCAGCACCGGAACGGTGGCGGCTTCCAGCATGTTGCGGGTTGCGCCGCCAAGGATGGCTTCGCGAAAGCGCGAGTGGCCATAGGCGCCCATCACCACCATATCGGCGCTCATGTCGCTGACATGCCGCAACAGCACGTCGGAAATGCGCGGCATGGTCTTGGCCAGAACCGTGATTTCGGCCCGCACCCCGTGACGGCCCAGCATTTGCGACAACAGCCCGCCCGGATCCGAGCGATCCGGCCCGTGTTGCGGCGGGTCGATTACGGTGATGTCCACCAGATCGGCCTCTTTCAGCATCGGCAGCGCACAGCGGATGGCGGTCATCGCCTCGCTGCTTTGGTTCCACGCCAAGGCGATCCGCTGGCCGATCGCGGTCAGGTTCGCGTTGGCGGGCGCCACCAGAACCGGCACCTGTCCGTCGAACAGCGCGGCTTCGGTGATTGCTTCGTCCTCGATCCCGCGATCCTCGCCATAGGGTTTGGGCAGGACCACCAGATCGGCGAACCGGGCTCGCGCCGCGACCAGTTGTGACAGGCCGGTGACCTGCGCCACCGCCGCATCGCTGCCCCAGCGCAGGGCTTCGCCGCTCATGCGCTGTTGAACGGCGGCTTCGACGGCGGCCGCATCGTCCTGCGCCTTTTGCAGGGTTTCCTGCAAAAGAACCGCGTTGGTCCCGGCAAAGTAATATCCGGTCTGGGTGCGATCGATCCCCAGACACAGGATTTCCAAATGTGCGTCCTGACGTGTCGCCATCGTGATCGCCGCATCCAGCGCCGAGCGCGACAGGTCGGAATTCGAAACGACTGTCAGAATGGTCTTGTAAGCCATCTTTACCTCCATAAGCGCCATCGTTGGGCGCACGACCCCCTTAAGTCCTCGACTTTGGTGTCTATTTCACAGCATCCTCGCAACGCGGTTGAGCGCCTTGACATGGATCAAGGCGATGGACAGGGACGCTCGGCATACCGCAGCCATGGAAAAATGCCTTCCCGTATAGAATCGCGGGGGGGAATGACGAAGGGACGCACGATGTGGGATTATGCAAAAATGGCCGTATTCGGTGCTATCGCGGTGCTTGCCGCGATCGCAGCGAACTACGCCCGTGACATTGCCTACCTGGTGAACGCACTGACGATCATGCTGGCCGCGGCCATCATGTTTATTTACACGGTGCGCAAGGCCGGGGATTCAAAAACAGCCGATACTTCGGGTTATCTGGACGGGGTCGTCCGGGCCGGGGTTATCGCAACCGCCTTTTGGGGCGTAGTCGGCTTTGCCGTTGGGACGTTTATCGCGTTTCAGCTGGCATTTCCGTCACTTAACTTTGACTGGGCCGAGGGCTATGCCAACTTTGGCCGCCTCCGCCCGCTGCACACCTCTGCAGTGATTTTCGCCTTTGGCGGCAACGCTTTGATCGCGACCTCGTTCTACGTGGTTCAGCGCACCTCGGCGACGCGGCTTTGGGGCGGCAACGCTGGCTGGTTCGTGTTCTGGGGCTATCAGCTTGTGATCGTTCTGGCCGCAACCGGCTATCTGCTGGGGGCAACCCAAGGCAAGGAATATGCCGAGCCGGAATGGTATGTCGACCTGTGGCTGACGATCGTCTGGGTGGTCTATCTGGCCGTCTTCCTGGGCACGATCATCAAGCGCAAGGAAAAGCACATCTACGTGGCGAACTGGTTCTTCCTGTCGTTCATCGTGACCGTTGCTATGCTGCACCTGGTCAACAACCTGTCGGTTCCGGTCAGCATCTTTGGCTCGAAATCGGTTCAGGTGTTCGCCGGTGTGCAAGACGCCATGACGCAGTGGTGGTATGGCCACAACGCTGTGGGCTTCTTCCTGACCGCTGGCTTCCTTGGGATGATGTATTACTTCGTTCCGAAGCAGGCTGAACGTCCGGTTTATTCCTATAAACTGTCGATCATCCACTTCTGGGCGCTGATCTTCCTGTATATCTGGGCTGGTCCGCACCACCTGCACTATACCGCGCTGCCCGACTGGGCCTCGACGCTGGGCATGGTGTTCTCGATCATGCTGTGGATGCCCTCGTGGGGTGGTATGATCAACGGCCTGATGACGCTGTCCGGTGCTTGGGACAAGCTGCGGACCGACCCGATCATCCGTATGATGGTCGTTTCGATCGGCTTCTACGGCATGTCGACCTTCGAAGG
>NZ_JBFHDW010000191.1:0-5209 GCF_041584535.1 Actibacterium sp.
CTGGATCTACCAGATCGCCCGCAACCGGCAGGTGGATGTGGTGCGCAAGGAAAACCGCCCCGTCCCCGAGGAACTGGCCCCGCCCGAAGCCGCGCCCGACGATACCGGACAGGCGCTTGCGTTGACCCAAGAGGCCGACAAATTGCGCCGGGCCTTGGCGGCCTTGGCCGAGGATCAGCGCATCATGGTTGAAAAGGCCTATCTGGGCGAACTCAGCCATACCGAAATACAGGCGCAGACCGGTCTGCCGCTGGGCACGATCAAATCCCGCATCCGTCTGGGATTGCAGCGGCTGCGTCACGAACTGAAAGAACTGCGATGACGACGATCACACATCATATTTCGCGGCCGCTGTTGACGGCCTATGCCTCAGGCGCGCTGCCGCATCCGTTTGCCTTGGTGGTCGCGGCGCATGTGTCGATGTGCGATGCCTGTCGCGCCGATCTTGAGGCCGAACAGGCGCTGGGCGGTGTCGTGCTGGAGCGGGTCGAGGAAACCCAGCTTAGCGAAGGTCTGAAAGACGCGTTGTTCGATCGGCTGGACGACGCCGAACCCGCGCCGGTCGCGCGTCCGATCGGGGTCTATCCCGCCCCGGTGATCGAGGCGCTGGGCGGCAAGCCGCCGCGCTGGCGGGCCTTGGGGCTGGGCACCCGGCAGCGGATCATCCATGCCTCGGACGCCGGAACCGTGCGGCTGTTGTACATCCCTGCGGGCGAGGCCGTGCCGGATCACGGCCATAACGGGTTGGAACTGACGCTGGTGCTGCAAGGCAGCTTCCATGACGACAGCGGGCGCTTTGACGCCGGGGATGTCGAGATCGCGGATCAGGCGGTTGAACATACTCCGATTGCCGGAACCGGGATGCCGTGCATTTGTCTGGCGGCCACCGACGCGCCTTTGAAATTCAACAGTTTTCTGCCGCGCCTGATACAGCCGCTGTTGCGAATCTGACAGGCCGGAAAATGGGGTAAAACCGCCGCCCGATCCACCCGGATCGGGCGGTTTTGCATTTTGCGCAAAGACGGATATGCCGGGGAAACCGGCGGACCAAAACAAAGCGTTCTGTTGCGCGGCGGTTTTGGGAAAATATTCTTGCAAGCTCGGAATGAGGGTCAATTTTCGACTTATCGTCCCGAGGGTATAGCGTAAAACCGGGAAAATAGACTATTTTCTGCATATGCATTCAAGAGGCGTGTGATGAAACACTTTCCGATCTTTCTGTCGGTTCAGGACAAACGCATCGTGGTTTCGGGTGGCGGTGACGCAGCCGTGGCCAAGCTGCGGCTGTTGCTGAAGACCGAAGCGCGGATCGTCGTCTATGCGATTGATGCCTCTGCCGAGATTCAGGACTGGGCCGTCCAAGGCCGTCTGACGCTGATCCGCCGCCCGCTTGAGGCTGGCGATGTCGCCGGTGCCGCGCTGCTGTATGCCGCGGATGAGGACGATCTGCTGGATGCGCATGTGGCGTGGCTGGGCCAAGAGGCCGGCGTGCTGGTCAATGTCGTCGACAACCTTGAGGCCAGCGGCTTTATCACCCCGGCTATCGTTGACCGCGATCCGGTGACCATCGCCATCGGCACCGAAGGCGCCGCCCCGGTTCTGGCCCGCGCGATCAAGGCCGATCTGGAACAGCGCCTGCCGCAATCGACCGGCGTTCTGGCGCGTCTGGGCCGGGCGTTCCGCCCGCTGGCCGAGCAACTGCCCAAGGGCCGCGCCCGCCGCGCCTTTTGGTCGGATTACTATTTCCGCGCCGGTCCGCTGGCGCTGGAGCAGGGGCAGGAAGCACTGGCCCCGGCTTTGGAAACTCTGCTGTCCGATCATCTGGCTGCGGGCAAGCGTCCGGGTCATGTCGATCTGGTTGGTGCCGGTCCGGGCGATCCGGAACTGCTGACGCTGAAAGCCCGCCGCGTTCTGCACGAGGCCGATGTGGTGATCCATGACCGTCTGGTCTCGACTGAAATCCTTGAGCTGGCGCGCCGCGAGGCGGTGATTATCGAGGCGGGGAAAACCGGCTTTGGCCCGTCGATGCCGCAAGATCAGATCAACGCGCTGATGGTCGAACATGCCAGCACGGGCGCGCATGTGGTGCGCCTGAAGGCGGGCGATCCCACCGTATTTGGCCGTCTGGACGAGGAGCTGGACGCCCTGACCGAGGCCGGCATCGCATGGCGCATCGTGCCCGGCATCACTGCTGCCTCGGCCGCAGTTGCTCAGATCGGTCAGTCGCTGACCAAGCGCGGACGCAATGGCGCGGTCCGGTTCCTGACCGGCCATGACATCAAGGGTTTTGCCGAACATGACTGGCGGACGCTGGCCCGGACCGGCGAAGTCGCCGCGATCTATATGGGCAAGCGCAGCGCGCGGTTCCTTCAGGGCCGTCTGATGATGCACGGCGCCGACCCGCTGACGCAAATCAGCATCGTGGAAAATGCCTCGCGCGCGGACAGCCGCGTCGTTGCCACCACGCTGGCCGATCTGCCCACCGCGCTTGAGGGCGTCGATGGCCCCGCCGTTCTGCTGCTGGGTCTGGCGCCGCGCGCCGCGCTGCAAACCGTATCCGAAATTTTCCAAGCCAAGGAGCTGGCCCTATGAGCCGTCGTTTTACTCCGAAAGTCGTGACCGCGAATGATCTGCTGGATGGCGATGCCGTCTGGCTGACCGAGGACGACCGTTGGACCCGGCGCATGTGCGAGGCCGAACTGATCGAGGACGAGGCCCACGCGCAACTGCGCCTGCTGGCCGCCGAAAGCCAGGGCAATATCGTGGTCGGCGCCTATCTGGTCGATGCCAAGGCCGGTGAAAACGGTCCCGAACCCACCCATTTCCGCGAGGCGTTCCGCACCCGTGGCCCGTCGAACTATGCCCACGGCAAACAAGTGGAGGCCGCATAATGTATAAATATAACGACTTCGACGAAGCCTTTGTGCGCGAACGCGTGGCTCAGTTCAGCGGTCAGGTCGCCCGCCGGATCGACGGCTCGCTGTCCGAGGATGAATTCCGCCCGCTGCGCCTGATGAACGGCCTGTATCTGCAACTGCACGCTTATATGCTGCGGGTCGCGGTGCCCTATGGCACGCTGAACAGCCGCCAGATGCGCCAGTTCGCCACTATCGCCGACACTTATGACAAGGGCTATGGCCACTTTACCACCCGCCAGAACATCCAGTTCAACTGGCCGAAACTGCGCGACGTGCCGGCGATCCTGACGGCGCTGGCCGATGTCGAGATGCATGCGATCCAGACCAGCGGCAACACCATCCGCAACGTGACCGCCGACCATTTCGCCGGTGCCGCTGCAGATGAAATCGAAGACCCGCGCGCCTATGCCGAGCTGATCCGCCAGTGGTCGACCGACCACCCGGAATTCCAGTTCCTGCCGCGCAAGTTCAAGGTCGCCATCACCGGTGCACCGAATGATCGCGCCGTGGTCAAGGCGCATGACATCGGTCTGCGCATGATCCGCAATGACGCGGGCGAGACCGGGTTCGAGGTCATCGTTGGCGGCGGTCTGGGCCGCACCCCGATGATCGGCAAGGTCATTCGTGACTTCCTGCCCAAGGCCGACCTGCTGCCGTATCTTGAGGCCATCGTCAGCGTCTACAACCTGCTGGGCCGCCGCGATAACAAATACAAGGCACGGATCAAGATCACCGTGCATGAGAACGGCCTTGAGACCGTGCGCGATATGGTCGAGGGCGAATTCGCCCAACGCCGCGCGCTGTTCAACGGTGCCGATCAGGCGCTGCTGGCCGAGATCGAGCCGGCCTTTGCCAAGCCCGACTTCCTGATCGGCGAAACCGAAGGCTTCGATGCGTTTTACAAGGCCGATCCGGTGTTCCGCTCGTGGGTCGATACCAATCTGGCCGAGCACCGCCAGCCGGGCTATGCGATCGTGACGATCTCGCTCAAGGCGCATGGCCAGACCCCCGGCGATGCGACCAGCGAACAGATGCGCGTGATGGCCGATCTGGCCGAGGAATTCGGCCATGACGAACTGCGCGTCAGCCACGAACAGAACATCGTGCTGCCGCATGTGCATAAATCGCACCTGCCGGAACTGCACGCCCGTCTGGCGGCGGTCGGTCTGGCCACGGCGAATGTCGGTCTGGTCTCGGATATCATCGCCTGCCCGGGCATGGATTACTGCGCGCTGGCCACGGCCCGCTCGATCCCGATTGCCCAGCAGATCGCCGAGCGTTTCGACGAACTGAAGCTGGAGCACGAGGTCGGCCCGCTGAAACTGAAGATCTCGGGCTGCATCAACGCCTGCGGCCATCACCATGTCGGTCATATCGGCATTCTTGGGCTGGACCGCGCCGGGGTCGAGAACTACCAGATCACTCTGGGTGGCGATGCCACGCAGGACGCCGCGATTGGCGAACGGGCAGGGCCGGGGTTCTCGGCCGATGCCATCGTTCCGGCAATCGAGCGTCTGATCCTTGCCTATCTCGACCTGCGCGAAACCGCGGGCGAAACCTTTATCGAAGCCTATCGCCGTCTGGGCGCCGAGCCGTTCAAGGCCGCGCTTTATCCCGACGAGGCCGGAGACCGAAAACATGCGGCATGACCTGATTTCCTCGCCCGTTCAGGGCCGGGTCGACCACCTGAATGCGCGGTATAAACACCATGCCGCGCAATCGGTGCTGGAGCGCGCCCTGACCGATCCCGATGTCGGGCGGATCACGCTGGTCTCGTCCTTCGGGGCGGAATCGGTGGTGCTGTTGCACATGATCTCGCTGTATGACCGGGCCACGCCGATCCTGTTTATCGACACCCAGATGCTGTTCGAAGAAACCATCGCCTATCAGGCCGATGTGGCACAGCAGCTTGGCCTGACCGATGTGCGTGTCATCCGCGCCCGCCCCGAAGCCGTGGCCGCGCATGACCCCGATGGCGTGCTGCACCAGTCCGACACCGACGCCTGCTGCAACCTGCGCAAGACCGAGCCGCTGGAACGCGCGCTGGGCAATTTCGACGCCTGGATCACTGGCCGCAAACGCTTTCAGGGTCAGACCCGCGCGACGCTGGATTTCTTCGAGAACGAAGGCGACATCCGCATCAAGGTCAATCCGCTGGCGCATTGGACGCCGCAGGACGTGCAGGACTATATGATCAACAACCGCCTGCCGCGGCACCCGCTGATCGCCCGCGGCTATCCGTCGATCGGTTGCGCCCCGTGCACCAGCCCGGTCAAGCCCGGCGAAGACCC
>NZ_JBFHDW010000192.1:0-5206 GCF_041584535.1 Actibacterium sp.
ATCGGGGCGGGCCGCAATCGCGGCGTCGATCAACGTGTCCTTGCCCGCGCCGGACGGGCCGACAACCGCGAACAATCGGCCTGCCATCACGCGGCCCCTGCCCGCGCGAATTGCGAAACGTCGATCACGCGGTCCGCCACCCGCTCGCGCGCCGCCTGATCGTGGAAAATGCCGATGATCGCCGCGCCATGCGCCTTGGCCTCCTCGATCAGCGACAGAACCGTTTCGCGGTTGGTCGCATCCAGCGACGCCGTCGGCTCGTCCAGCAGCATCGCCGGATAGCGGTGCACAAAGCCGCGCGCGATGTTGATCCGTTGCTGCTCGCCGCCCGAAAACGTCGTCGGAGACAGCCCCCACAACGTCTGAGGGATATTCAACCGGGTCAGCAGCGCGCGGGCGCGGGCCTGTGCTGCGGGCCTGTCGATGCCCAGCGCCAAAAGCGGCTCGGCCACAACATCCAGCGTCGGCACCCGTGGCACCACCCGCAGGAATTGCGACACATAACCAAGCGTCTGCCGGCGCAGGGCGATGATCTGGCGGGGTTCCGCCGTGGCCACATCGGTATCGCCGACAAGGATCGCCCCCGAGGCCGACAGGTAATTGCCATAGATCATCCGCATCAGCGTCGACTTGCCCGCGCCGGAATTTCCGGTCAGCGCGATGCATTCGCCAGCGGCAACACGGAACGACGCGCCCTCCATCACCCGGATGACCGCGCCGGCCTGATTGTGAAGGGTGAAGGTCTTTGAGACGTTTTCAACACGGATCATCGGTCACACCTGCAATACGGACGAAACAAGAAGTTGGGTATAGGCGTGCTGCGGGTCGTCCAGCACCTGATCGGTCAGGCCCGCTTCGACCACGCGGCCGTCTTTCATCACCATCAGCCGGTCGGCCAACAGCCGCACCACCGCAAGATCATGGGTCACGATGATCGCGGACAGGCCCATCTCGCGCACCAATCCGCGCAGCAGGTCCAGCAGGCGCGCCTGAACCGACACATCAAGGCCGCCGGTGGGCTCGTCCATGAAGACCAGCCGTGGCCCGGTGACAAGGTTGCGGGCAATCTGCAAGCGCTGCTGCATCCCGCCCGAAAACGCCGAGGGGCGGTCATCGACGCGGCTTTCGTCGATCTCGACCCGGCCAAGCCAGTCGATCGCCTGCGCCCGGATCGTGTCATAGCGCCGCGCGCCCACGGCCATCAGGCGTTCGCCGACATTGCCGCCCGCCGATACCGACATGCGCAGACCGTCGCGCGCATGCTGGTGCACGAAGGCCCAATCGGTGCGCGCCAGCATCCGGCGCTCAGGTTCGCTCATGGTCAGGGTGTCGCGCAGACCGACCGCGCGGGTATCAAAAAGAACCTCGCCGGACTCAGGAGCCAGATGTCCGGCGAGGCAGTTCAGCAACGTGGTTTTCCCGGACCCGGATTCACCGACGATGCCCATGACTTCGCCGGGATACAGATCAAAGGCCACATCGGCACAGCCGATCCGGTCGCCATAGTATTTGGCAAGGTTCCGGACCGACAAAAGCGGCGTGGGTGAAGCGGTCATTGCGCGGCCTCCTCGGCGGGTGACAGACGCCCGCGATGGCCCTCGGCCTGACGCGCGCCACAGTAATCGGTGTCGGAACAGACGAACATCCGCGCCCCGGCATCATCGAGGATGACTTCGTCCAGATAGGTGTGCCCGGCGCCGCACAGATCGCAGGGATGGTCGGCTTTCGAAGGCTCGAACGGATGATCTTCGAAATCCAGCGACACGACCTTGGTGTAAGGCGGGATGGCATAGATCCGCTGCTCGCGCCCGGCGCCGAACAGCTGGATCGCGGCCATCTCCATCTTGGGGTTGTCGAATTTCGGGATCGGGCTGGGGTCCATCACGTATCGGCCTTCAACCTTGACCGGATAGGCGTAAGAGGTGGCGATGTTGCCGTGACGGGCGATGTCTTCATACAGCTTGACATACATCAGGCCGTATTCCTCCAGCGCATGCATCTTGCGGGTCTCGGTCTCGCGCGGTTCCAGAAATCGCAGCGGTTCAGGGATCGGCACCTGATAGACAAGGATCTGATCCTCGGTCAGGGGCTGTTCGGGAATGCGGTGCCGGGTCTGGATGATGGTGGCCTCGGCGGTGTGTTCGGTCGTGACCACGCCCGCGGTGTGCTGAAAGAACTTGCGGATCGAGACCGCGTTCGTGGTGTCATCCGCGCCTTGATCAATCACCTTAAGCGTATCGTCCGGCGTCAGGCACGCGGCCGAGACCTGAACCCCGCCGGTGCCCCAGCCGTAAGGCATCGGCATCTCGCGCGAGGCGAAAGGCACCTGATAGCCGGGGATCGCCACACCCTTCAGGATCGCCCGGCGGATCATGCGCTTGGTCTGTTCGTCGAGATAGGCGAAATTATAGTCGCTCATTGCGCCGCCTCCAGCGTGGCTTGGCCATCGGCGATTTCCGCGCGCATCTTGCGCACCAGTTCCATCTCGGATTGAAAATCGACGTAATGCGGCAGCTTGATATGTTCGAGAAACCCGGTGGCCTGAATATTATCGCAATGGGCCAGAACGAATTCCTCGTCCTGCGCCGGGGCACCCAGATTGTCCTCGCCCAACTCGTCCCAGCGCAACGCCCGGTCGACAAGCGCCATCGAAATCGCCTTGCGCTCGGTCTGGCCAAAGACCAACCCATAGCCGCGGGTGAATTGCGGCGGCTCGGACTTTGAGCCGGTGAACTGGTTCACCGTTTCGCATTCGGTCACGGTGATCTCGCCGATCTCGACTGCGAACCCAAGCGCGGGGATGTCCAGTTCGACCGCCACGGCGCCGATGCGCAATTCCCCGACGAACGGATGGTTGCGGGCATAGCCGCGCTGGGTCGAATAGGCCATCGACAGCACAAACCCCTCGTCACCGCGGGTCAGCGCCTGCAAGCGCAGCGGGCGCGATGCCGGGAACTCCAGCGGCTGGCGGGTCATATCGGGCGGCGTGGCGTCCGAGTTGGCCTCGGTCTGGATCAACCCCTCGTCCCGCAGATATTCGGTCACACGCGGCATGGCCCCGGTCGAGGCCGGTTGATGCGCGGCCTTGGGCAGCTCACCTTCGGCAGCCAGTTTGAAGTCCAGCAGCCGGTGCGTATAGTCAAAGGTCGGCCCCAGAACCTGCCCGCCGGGCACATCTTTGAAGGTTGCCGAAATCCGGCGGTCACAGGCCATCTCGCCGGTCTCCAGCGGGCGCGAATGCCCCAGACGCGGCAGGGTCGTGCGATAGGCGCGGATCAGGAAGATCGCCTCGATCAGATCGCCGCGCGATTGCTTGATCGCCAGCGCCGCAAGGTCGGGATCGTAAAGCGATCCTTCGGCCATGACCCGGTTGACCGCCAGCGCAAGCTGCTCGCGGATCTGCGCCACTGACAGCTCGGCAATGGTGGGATCGCCGCGCCGTTCCTCGGCAAGCCAGGCATGTGCATTGTCGATGGCGCGTTCGCCACCCTTGACCGCAACATACATCAGCGCACCTCCTCAGGTTCGGGCCATGTGATTTTCGTGGACCGGGGCAGCGCCGCCACCCGCGTGCCGCTGGTGAAAAAGAAATCCACGCCCAGCGGAAACAGCGCGGCGTTGCGTTGAAACGCCGCCACGTCCGGCAGGTCGAAAGCGGCGCTATCGCGGATCCCCGGCCCGGTCAGGCAGGCGCCACTGGCGCGCAGATCGGCGGTCTCGACAATCAGCGTCGCCGAGCGGTCGGGATATTGCGCCGACCCGATGGCGAAACGGTCAATCGGGTTCAGCTCGGCCCATGTGCCGATGGCAAAAACCGCCTTGCTGGGCCCGACAAGCGGCGCGCCGGTGTGGAAGGTCACCCAGTCACGCACGGGTGCCACATCGCAATCCCCGGCCAGAAACACCGGCGTTTCGGGATCGCACAGCGTCAGGATCAGCGTCGCCGCCGCCCGGGACAGCGGCGCAGGCGCCTGCCCGCCCTCGATCCGGTGAATGGTGCCGGGTCGCGCCAAAGCATCCAAAGCGGCGCGAAACGCCAGCGCCGACGCATGCGAGGCGTTTTCAAACCCGCCCGTCAAAGCCTGTGAGCCCATCAATCCTCTCCCCGAACCATGGTGAAGAATTCAACCTTCGTCGCCGCGGCCTTCTCGGCCCTCATCCGACGCGCATCGCGCATCTGGTCCTGCAACGGCCCCAGCACCCGGGCGCGCAGGTCGTCGGCGCGTCCGGTCTGCATCATCGCGTCCAGCAAGGCGGCGCGGCGGGCGTGATCCTTGTCGCGCCCCTGCACCCAGCCATGCCCGACCTCGCCGCTGTTCAGCGCCAGCGAACAGCGTGTGACCGACATTTCCCCAAGATTGAACGGCGCCCCGGTGCCGCCCGAGCGGCCGCGCACCATGACCGCGCCGATTTCGGGCGGTTGCAGCCATTCAAAGCCGGGCAAGTCGCCAAGGGTCGACATCAGTGCCGCAAGACGCGCGGGCGGTGCCTTGGCGGCAAGGCTCATCCAGGCCTGTCGGTCTTGTTGTTCGCGGGTCAGATCCGGCATTAGACACCTTGTCAGAATTATTATACAACTATACTAATTTTACCGGCCTGACCTGAGAGTCGGCAAGGAATGTCTTGTGAATTTTTGGTGACACATGGCCCGCACGCCGATCTGGAAATCCATCACCTCGACGCTGGCGCGCGAGATCGCCGAGGGTCAGTATCCGCAAGGCGGCAAACTGCCGACCGAGGCGGCGCTGGCGGCGCGGTTCGGGGTGAACCGCCACACTGTGCGGCACGCGCTGGCGGCGCTGGCGGAAAGCGGCACGGTCTATTCGCGCCGGGGTGCCGGGGTCTTTGTCAGCCTCGCCCCCACCGATTACCCGATCGGCAAGCGCACCCGTTTTCATCGCAATATCGAGGCCACCGGACGGCTGGCTCACAAGCACCCGCTTCGCGTCGAGACCCGCGCCTGCAATGCCACCGAAGCCAATGCGCTGCGCCTGACCCCCGGCGACCGGGTCACGGTCTATGAGGGTCTGTCGATGTCCGGCAAAGCCACGCTGGCGCATTTCGAAAGCATCTTTCCCGCCGACCGCCTGCCCGGTATCGCCCGCACCTTCGCGACGGTCACCTCGGTCACGCAGGCGCTGGCCGCCAACGGCGTCGCCGATTACACCCGCCGCGACACCCGGATTTCGGCTGAACTGGCCAGCGC
>NZ_JBFHDW010000193.1:0-5196 GCF_041584535.1 Actibacterium sp.
GCGGCAAGGTGCGTCTGGCGATGAAGATGGTCGATCAGGAAACCGGCGAAGAGCTGGCCAAAGAAGAAGTCTCTGAAGACTGATTTCTGAAAATAAACAGGCAACCCGCGGAAAGCGGGTTGCCTGATCCGCCCAGTGGCAATAGGCCCCGGCTTACGACCGAGCATGAGGTGCCGATGACAGACGCGCTCCCCATCTTTCTGATCAACCTTGATGGCAGCGATGATCGCTTGCAGGCCGCGACGCGCCAACTGGACGCCGCAGGCCTGACGTTTCAGCGCGTGCCCGCCGTTGATGGCAGAAAATGCGCTGCGTCTGATTTGCCCGGCTATGATCCCAAACTTGCGCTTAAACGTCACGGCCGCCTTCTGAGCGGTGGCGAGGTGGGCTGTTACCTGAGCCACATCAAGGCGTTGAGGCTGTTTCTGGACAGCGATGCGCCGATGGCGCTGGTGCTGGAGGACGACATCGCCGTCGGCCCGCACGCCAAGCCGGTTCTCAGCGCGCTGGTGGATTATCTTGCCGCCGGTCAGGTGGACAACTGGCACATGGTGAACCTGTGCCGAGGGGTAAAGCGCTATGCCTCGCACCTGCATGCTTTCGATGGCGCCGCCCAAGATCACGTGCTGTGCCGGGCGCATTATTTTCCCGACAAGACCACCGCCATCCTGTGGTCGCGCGCCGGGGCGCAGGAATTTCTGCGCGCCGCCACCCCGATCTATGCGCCGGTCGATCATTTTCTGCGCATCTGGAACACCGACACCGATGCCGGTCTAAGCGTGAAGCCAAAACCGTTCTGGACCACCGAGGTCGACAGCGACATCGGCGGCGATGACAATACGCGTCTTAAACAACGGCGAACCTTTCGTTATGCTTTGCGGAAACAGGTCGTCATGCGCAGAAACAAACGCAAAGCCCTTAAACTTTGGCAGAACTTTCAGAAACAGATTCAGGACAGCTAGGCGTGCCGCGCGCGGGGCTGGAACAGGCGTTCACGACCCTGGCCGATGATCTGAAAGTCATCGCCGGTGACCGGCCGCTGTTGTTCCTGATGAACCCCGGCAATTGGGGCGATGCGCTGATCCGCGAGGGGACCGAACAATTCCTGCAACAGCACGGCTTTCGCTATGCCCGCGCCAAGGCGATGGATTTGCGCAAGGGCCGGATCTCGTTGGCCGATGCTAAGGCGCTGACCGGCCACCCCGAGCCGGTGATGCTGTTCAACGGCTGTGGCATTTATTACAGCGCCTATAACTGGATTCCGGCGCTGGCACAGATGTCGCATCAGTTTGAAAGCGCAGTCTTTCTGCCCGCCACCTATCCCGAGCCGCTGGCCAAGGCCGGGTTCTCGGAAAACGCGGTGTTCTATGCGCGGGACCGGTTCGAAAGCCTGCACAACATGCCCAACGCGCGGTTCTGTCACGATATGGCGCTGTTCCTGCGGCCCGATGCCCCGGCCCCCCGGCGTGACACCGGCTATTTCCTGCGCAAAGACAAGGAAATGCCGCCTCAGGTTCAGATCCCGCGTGGCAATCACGATATTTCCCGCAAAGGCCGCACGCCCAGCCCGATTGACGGCTTCGTGGCGCGGATCGGGCAATATCGGCATGTGGTGACAAACCGCCTGCATGTCGGGATTTGCGCGGCGCTGTTGGGGCGGCAAGTGACCTTGTTGCCGAACAACTATTTCAAGATCCGCGCGATCTATCAGTCGTCGCTGCAACCGTATTTACCGAACGTCACCTTCTGCGAAGATTACGCCAAGATGCCGCATCCTGCCGCGCGGCGGTGGTGGTGACGCCGGGATTTCGCCCGGCGCCCTGGCCTGATTATTTCGGCGCCTTGATCGTGCGCAGATAGGGGAAGATTTCCTTGACCTCGCCGAACCAGGCCTTTGCATCCTCGGTCGAAACGGCGGTTTTCACGATCACATCCTCGCCCGGACGCCAGTTGGCCGGCGTGGCGATCGGGTTTTTCAATCCGGCTTGAACAGCGTCCAAAGCCCGCAGAATTTCATCAAAGTTCCGGCCGACGCTCATCGGATAGATCAGCATCAACTGCACCTTCTTGTCGGGGCTGATGATGAAAGTGGTCCGCACGGTCTGGGAATCCGCCGGGGTCGGGTTCTCGGGCAGATAGGCGCCTGCGGGCAGCATATCGTAAAGCTTGGCCACTTTCAGATCCGGGTCAGCAATGATCGGAAAGCTTGCGGCGGTGCCAGCGTAGGATTCGATGTCTTTCTTCCAATTCATATGATCGGCCACGCCATCGACCGAAATCCCGATCACCTTGGTGTTGCGCTTGGCGAATTCGTCAGCCAGCCGCGCGACGGCGCTGAATTCGGTGGTGCAAACCGGGGTGAAATCCTTGGGGTGGGAAAACAGGATCGCATAGCTGTCGCCGATCCAGTCGTGAAAGTCGATCTGCCCCTCGGTGGTCTCGGCGGTGAAGTTCGGGGCGGTGTCATTGATGCGCAGTCCCATCGGAATCTCCTGTTTTGCATCTCGAAATTTTGTCGCTGCGTCATAGATAAAACAAAACCGCTGTTCTGCATCCCCCGCTTGCGGAGAAATTCACGGGGTGACAGAGTGACGCGCGATTTGCCACAGGAGGCACCGATGATCGAAAAGCGCCAATTCTACATTAACGGCCAATGGGTTGACCCGATTCAGCCGAATGATTTCCCGGTCATCGACCCGTCAACCGAGGAAACCTGTGCCGTTATCTCGCTTGGCGGTCAGGCTGATACCGATGCCGCTGTTGCCGCCGCCCGCGCGGCGTTCCCGGCGTGGTCCACCACCCCCAAGGCCACGCGCATGGCGCTGCTTGAGCGTATTCTTGAGGTCTATATCAGCCGCAGCGACGATATCGGCGACGCGATCAGCACCGAGATGGGCGCGCCCATCGACTTTGCCCGCACCAATCAGGTGAATTCGGGTCGCACCCATATCAAGAATTTCATCCGCGCCTTTCAGGATTTCGAATTCGACCGGATGCTGGGCGCCCATGCGCCGAACGATCGCATCCTGCTGGAACCGATCGGCGTTACCGGCCTGATCACCCCGTGGAACTGGCCGATGAATCAAATCGCGCTCAAGGTCATTCCGGCCTTGGCAACCGGCTGCACGATGGTTCTGAAACCGTCGGAAATCGCGCCGCTGTCGGCGATTGTCTTTGCCGAGGTTCTGCACGAGGCCGGCGTTCCCGCTGGCGTGTTCAATCTGGTGAACGGCGATGGCGTGGGCGTGGGCACGCAGCTTTCGGTCCACCCCGAGGTCGATATGATTTCCTTTACCGGCTCGACCCGCGCCGGGATTGCGATCTCAAAGGCCGCGGCTGACAGCCTGAAGCGTGTGCATCTGGAACTGGGCGGCAAGGGTGCCAACCTTGTATTCGCCGATGCCGATGAAAAGGCCGTCAAACGCGGTGCGGTGCATTGCTTCCAGAACACTGGTCAATCCTGCAATGCCCCGACCCGGATGCTGGTGCAGCGCGCGATCTACGATCAGGCGGTCGAGATTGCCGCCGATGTCGCCACCAACGCGATCTCGGTTGGCTCGGCCCATGAAAGCGGCCGCCATATGGGCCCGGTGGTCAGCGCCGCGCAATTCGACAAGGTGCAGGGCCTGATCGCCAAGGGCATCGAGGAAGGCGCGCGTCTGGTCGCTGGCGGTCTGGGCCGCCCCGAAGGCTTTAACCGCGGCTATTTCGTGCGCCCGACGGTGTTTGCCGATGTGAACAACCAGATGACCATCGCCCGCGAGGAAATCTTTGGCCCGGTCCTGTCGATCATCCCGTTCGACACCGAGGAAGACGCCATCGCGATTGCCAATGACACGGTTTATGGCCTGACCAACTATGTCCAGTCTCAGGACGGCGCCCGCGCCAACCGTGTGGCCCGCGCCCTGAAATCCGGCATGGTGGAAATCAATGGCCAATCGCGCGGCGCCGGTGCGCCGTTCGGCGGCGTCAAGCATTCCGGCAATGGTCGCGAAGGCGGTGTCTGGGGTCTGGAAGATTTCTGCGAGGTCAAATCGGTCGCGGGCTGGACCGCCGACTGATCCTGCCGCCTAGAACGGCGCTTTCGCGGAAAAGGTCATCCCGATGCCGCCATCGGGATGACGAATGCGCAGGCTTTCAGCATGCAACATCAGGCGCGGCGCGGCGCGGGCCGCGCCGGTCGCATAAAACGGGTCGCCCAGAATCGGATGACCCAGCGCCTGCATATGCACCCGCAACTGGTGGCTGCGCCCGGTCTGCGGCATCAGCCGCACCCGCGTTGTCTCGGGTTCATAGCGCAGCACCCGCCAATCGGTGATGGCGGGCTTGCCGTTTTCATGATCGACAATCTGTTTCGGCCGGTTCGGCCAATCGACGATCAGCGGCAGATCGACGGTGCCGGTCTTTGGCTCAAGCCGTCCCCAGACCCGCGCGACATAGACCTTTTTGACCTTGCGCTCTTCGAACTGGCGGCCAAGCTGGCGTTGCGCGTCCGGGGTCAGGGCAAACACCATCACGCCCGAGGTATCGCGGTCCAGCCGATGCACCAACAGCGCCTCGGGGAACACGGTCTGGATGCGGCTGATCAGGCAATCGGCCAGATGCGCGCCCCGGCCCGGCACCGACAGCAAGCCCGCAGGCTTGTTCGCGATCAGGATCGCGTGGTCGTGGTGCAGGATGTCCAGCGGTGCGTCGGGCGGAGAATAGGTATCAATCATGGCGGTTCTCTAGCCGCAACCGCGGCGCAGGGCCAGAGGGCAGCGCCATGAGTATTTATCCCAGGAAAAGACCTAGAGCCGCTCGATCGCGATAGCGGTGCCTTCGCCTCCACCGATGCAGATCGCCGCAACGCCGCGCTTGAGGCCGCGCCGTTCAAGCGCGTTCAGCAGGGTAACGATGATCCGGGCGCCCGAGGCGCCGATCGGATGGCCCAGCGCACAGGCGCCGCCATTCACGTTGACCTTGTCGCGCGGCAGGCTGAGTTCCTGCATGAAGGCCATGGGCACGACGGCAAAGGCCTCGTTCACCTCCCACAGATCAACCGAATCCTTGTCCCACCCCAGCCGCGCCAGCAGCTTTTGCGCGGCCGGCACCGGGGCGGTGGGGAATTGCGACGGCGCCTGCGCGTGGCTGGCATGGCCAAGGATGCGGGCGCGCGGGCGCAGGCCCTGTGCCGCAGCCAAGGCGCCGGTTGCC
>NZ_JBFHDW010000194.1:0-5191 GCF_041584535.1 Actibacterium sp.
AGGCGCGGGGATTCGTTTTCATCAACTACAATCCGCATTTCTCGAACACCACCTATCCGGTGATCCTGTCGGTGGCGTTGTTGGTGATTGGCCTGATGGGTGAATCCTATACCCGAAAACATGCCTCGATCAGTTGGAATGCCAAGCGCTAGACCATTCGTTTAGGCCCGGTCGCTGCTTGCTATCGCATATCAACGCCTTCTGTCCCATCGTCTGCCCAAGCCTGACCTCGCCGAAGATGGGGCCGGTTTCTTACAGGCAAGCACCACCAACGGCATAGGAGACGACCATGAAAAAAATAATTCTCGCACTGATCGCAGCCAGCTTTGTCGCAGCCTGCGACACCCCGGGCGAAACCGTCCTGCTGGGCGCCGCGACCGGCGCCGCCATCGGCAATGCCACCTCTGGCAGAAACGAGACCGAAGCCACCCTGATCGGGGCCGCCGTCGGCGCCGTGGCCGGTGCAGCGGTCGCCGGGGCGAATTCGCCGCCGCAGTGCAAATATGTCTACCCCGACGGTCACGAAGTGGTCGCCGACTGTCCTGAGTAACGAGTGACCTGAGTATGCCCCGGGGTCGCGTTCCCTCATCGCGATCCCTGCCCCGGCGCACGTCCCCGCGCCGGGGCTTAATCCACCACCCGCAGCGTCAGATTGATCCGCCCGCCTTGCGGCAACAACGTGGATGACCCCGGTCTGATCCGGTCGATCCCGTGATAGATCAACCGCGCCGCGCCCCCCATCACCACCACATCGCCCGAGCTTAACCACAGGCTTTCCGTCGTGCCGCCGCGCGTCAGGTTCCCGACGCGAAACAACCCGTCATCGCCTAATGAGACCGAAACCACCGGCCAGGCGAAATCGGCCTCGTCGCGGTCCTGATGCAGGCCCATGCGCGCCCCGGCATCGTAATAATTGATCAGACAGCAATCGGGCATCCGGTCCAGCCCGGTGATACCGTGCCAGATATCCAGAACCCGCTTGGGGATCGGCGGCCAGTCACCGCCGCCCGGATGGCGGTCGGCATAACGATAGCCGCGCCGGTCCGACACCCAGCCCTTGCGCCCGGCCGAGGTCATCCGCACCCGCATCGGCTTGCCATAGGGCGTCATCGGTGAAAACAGCGGCGCCGCCTGCGCCACGTTCCGCAAATCCTCGACCAGCGCCGCCTGATCCGCCGCATCCAGCCAACCCCGAAACACCTGAACCCCGCGCAGCGTCAGGTCCGGAGCCGCCGGATCGGCGGAATCCACGGAATTGACTCGGTTTTTTGACATTCTCCCTCACATTTCCGTCATCGCCGCCGCTTGCAGCGCCCCTGACCCCTCCTTATATACGCCGGGAAGCATGATCGGGATCAACGCCCGATTAAATCTTGGGATCGGGGTTCAGAGGCCTGTTCAGGCTCTGCGCCCCACAACATCGCCGAAGGAAGAGGTAGAGTAATATGGCCAAAGTCATCGGGATTGACCTCGGGACCACCAACAGCTGCGTAGCCATCATGGATGGGTCGCAACCCCGTGTAATCGAAAACGCCGAAGGGGCGCGCACCACGCCCTCGATCGTCGGTTTTACCGACAATGAACGCCTTGTGGGCCAGCCGGCCAAACGTCAGGCTGTGACCAACCCGTCCAACACCGTTTTTGCCGTCAAACGTCTGATCGGCCGCCGCGTGGACGATGCCGAGGTGACCAAAGACAAAGAACACGTCCCCTATTCCATCGTGAATGGCGGCAATGGCGACGCCTGGGTCGAAGTGAATGGCGAGAAATATTCGCCGTCGCAGATCTCGGCCTTCATCCTGCAAAAGATGAAAGAGACCGCCGAAAGCTATCTGGGCGAAGACGTGACTCAGGCCGTGATTACCGTTCCGGCGTATTTCAACGACGCTCAGCGTCAGGCCACCAAAGACGCCGGCAAGATCGCCGGTCTGGAAGTGCTGCGCATCATCAACGAGCCGACCGCGGCTGCGTTGGCCTATGGTCTGGACAAGAAAGAAGCGAGAACCATCGCGGTCTATGACCTTGGTGGCGGCACGTTCGACATCACCATTCTGGAAATCGACGACGGTCTGTTCGAAGTGAAATCGACCAACGGCGACACCTTCCTTGGCGGTGAAGATTTCGACATGCGCATCGTTCGCTATCTGGCCGATGAGTTCAAAAAGGAAAACGGCACCGATCTGACCAAAGACAAGATGGCCCTGCAGCGCCTGAAAGAGGCCGCTGAAAAAGCCAAGATCGAACTGTCGTCCAGCCAGCAAACCGAAATCAACCAGCCGTTCATCGCCATGGATCCGCACAGCGGCACGCCGCTGCACCTGGTGATGAAGCTGACCCGCGCCAAGCTGGAAAGCCTTGTCGGCGACCTGATCAAAGCCTCGATCAAACCGTGCCAGGCCGCGCTGAAAGACGCCGGTCTGTCGACCTCGGATATCGACGAAGTGGTTCTGGTCGGTGGTATGACCCGGATGCCGAAAGTGGTGGAAGAAGTCACCAAGTTCTTCGGCAAAGAACCGCATAAAGGCGTGAACCCGGATGAAGTCGTGGCCATGGGCGCCGCCATTCAGGCCGGTGTTCTGCAGGGCGACGTCAAAGACGTGGTTCTGCTGGACGTGACCCCGCTGAGCCTGGGCATCGAAACCCTTGGCGGCGTGTTCACCCGCCTGATCGACCGCAACACCACGATCCCGACCAAAAAGTCGCAGATCTTCTCGACCGCCGAGGACAACCAGAACGCCGTGACCCTGCGCGTATTCCAGGGTGAACGCGAAATGGCCGCCGACAACAAAATGTTGGGCCAGTTCAATCTGGAAGACATCCCGCCGGCTCCGCGCGGCCTGCCGCAGATCGAAGTCACCTTTGACATCGACGCCAACGGCATCGTCGAAGTGGGCGCCAAGGACAAAGGCACCGGTCGCGAGCAGAAAATCACCATTCAGGCATCGGGCGGCCTGTCCGACGCCGATATCGAGAAAATGGTGAAAGACGCCGAAGCCAACGCCGAGGCCGACAAAGAACGCCGCGAACTGGTCGAAGCCAAGAACCAGGCCGAAAGCCTGATCCACTCGACCGAAAAGTCGATGGAAGAGTTCTCGGACAAGGTCGACCCGACCACGATCGAAGCCATCGAGCTGGCCATCTCTGCCCTCAAGGACACGATGGAAAGCAACGACGCCGGCAAGATCAAATCGGGCATCCAGAACGTAACCGAAGCCGCGATGAAACTGGGCGAGGCCATCTACAAGTCGCAGCAGGAAGCTGCTGGCGAGGCCGATGCCGGTGACGAACCGCGTGGCGTTGACGACGATATCGTCGATGCCGACTTCGAAGATCTGGACGACGACAAGCGTTCCTAAGATCTGCACCCGCGCACAGGCCGGTCCGGTGACTCCACCGGGCCGGCCCACGCGTTCCCCCCTCAGAGGGATCAAGAAATGTCAAAACGCGACTTTTACGAGGTTCTGGGGGTTCAAAAGGGCGCCTCGGCCGACGAACTGAAAAAGGCCTATCGGAAAAAAGCCAAAGAGCTTCACCCGGACCGCAATTCCGACAACCCGAATGCCGAGTCTCAGTTCAAAGAAGTGAACGAGGCCTACGACACCCTGAAAGACCCCGACAAAAAAGCGGCTTATGACCGCTTTGGCCATGCAGCTTTCGAAGGCGGCATGGGTGGCCCCGGTCGTGGCGGCCCGCGCGGCGGCTTTGGCGGTCAGGGCGATTTCGCCTCGGCATTTTCCGATGTGTTCGACGATCTGTTCGGCGATTTCATGGGCGGTCGCGGCGGTGGCGGCGGACGCCAGCGCGCGGCGCGCGGCTCGGACCTGCGCTATAACCTGCGGATCACGCTGGAAGAGGCCCACGCCGGCCTGCAAAAAACCATCAACGTGCCGACCTCGGTCGCGTGCTCGGGCTGTAACGGCACCGGGGCCGAAAGCGGCGCTGAACCCACCGCTTGCCCGACCTGTTCGGGCATGGGCAAAGTGCGCGCGCAACAAGGCTTTTTCACGGTCGAGCGCACCTGCCCGACCTGTGGCGGTCTGGGCCAGATCATCAAGAACCCCTGCAAATCCTGCGGCGGGGCCGGCCGCGTGCAAAAAGACCGCACACTGAACGTCAACATCCCCGCCGGCGTCGAAACCGGCACTCGCATTCGTCTGGCTGGCGAAGGCGAGGCCGGATTGCGCGGCGGCCCGACCGGCGATCTCTATATCTTCATCGAAGTCGCCGATCACCCGATCTTTGAACGCGACGGCGTGCACCTGTCCTGTCTGGTGCCGATCTCGGTGACCACCGCGGCGCTGGGCGGCGATATCGAAGTGCCGACCATCGACGGCGGCCGCAGCCGGGTGAAAATCCCCGCAGGCAGCCAAACCGGTAAACAGATGCGCCTGCGTGGCAAAGGCATGCCCGCCCTGCGCGGCGCCGCCCATGGCGACATGTTCATCGAACTGGCCGTCGAAACGCCGGTGAACCTGACGTCGAAACAAAAAGACCTGCTGCGCGAGTTCGAGCGCCTGAGCGAGGACAACAACCCCGAAAGCAGCGACTTTTTCGGCCGGGTGAAAACCTTTTGGGACCAGATGAAGAAATAGCGCCTCAGCAGCGTTAACTTTTCATTCAACAGAATCGATCAGGGTCGGCCCATGCGTCGGCCCTTATCATTTTCCGAGCCGCAGCTTCCGCTGTTCACGGCTGAACCGCCTGCCCCCGTGCTGGCCCCCGGCCCGCGCCTGCCTTCCTACCTGCGCGACCACCGCAAACGCCTGCGCGCCCGGTTTCTCGATGGTGGCGCCGCCGCGATGCCCGATTACGAAATGCTGGAACTGGTGCTGTTCCGCGCCCTGCCGCGTCAGGACGTCAAACCGCTGGCCCGCGCGCTCATGGACCGGTTCGGCGATTTCAACCGCGTGCTTTCGGCCCCGCCCGCCCGCCTGAGCGAGGTGGACGGCGTCGGCGACGCGGTCATCACCGAACTTAAAATCGTCGAGGCCGCCGCCCACCGCCTTGCCCGCGCCCGCGTCATCGATCGCCCGGTGATCTCGGGTTGGGACGCGGTGATCGACTATTGCCACACCACGATGGCCCACCGCGAAACCGAACAATTCCGTGTCCTGTTCCTTGACCGAAAAAACGTGCTGATCGCGGACGAAGAACAGGCACGCGGCACGGTCGATCATGTGCCGGTCTACCC
>NZ_JBFHDW010000195.1:0-5063 GCF_041584535.1 Actibacterium sp.
CAGCCCGGCATTGCTGGCGACAACCCCGCCCGAGGCCGGATGTGCGGTGTTGAATTGCAGGGCCGCGCCCTTGCGGTCGCTGATGACGGCGCCGGCCTCGGTCAGAATCAGCGCCCCGGCGGCGATGTCCCAGTCCCAGCTGTCGCGGATCGTCACCATCGCATCATAGCGGCCCTCGGCCACCAGACACAGGCGATAGGCCAGCGATGGCCGCAGGTTGCGGCTGAACGAGGGGACGTTGTTGTTCCAGAATTGCGGCTCCATCGCCGGGCGGGCGACCAGAACCTCGGCGCCTTCAAGCTGTTGCCGGGTGCCGGTGCGAATGGCCACGTCGTTCAGCGCCGCACCGCCGCCCAAGGTCGCGGTATATAGCTTGTCGCGCAGCGGCAGGAACACGACGCCGGCGCGGACCTGCCCGTCTTCGACCACCGCAAGCGAATGCGCAAAGGTGCGGTCGCCGCTCATGAAGGCGCGGGTGCCGTCGATGGGATCGACCACGAACAGCCGCCGGTTTTTCAGGCGGTCAGGGCTGTCGGCGGTTTCCTCGGACAGCCAGCCGTAATCGGGCCGCGCCGCGATCAGGGATTCGCGCAGCATGGTGTCGATGGCGATATCGGCCTCGGTCACCGGGCCTTGATGGTCGGGCTTGTCCCAGTATTTCGGCGCGTTGCGCCAATACCGGGCAGCGATATGCCCGGCTTCGTGCGCAGCGTCGATCAGCAGCTTCAGGTCGTCATTCTCCGGCAAGCGTCAGTCCCTCGACCAGCAGGCTGGGCACTTGTCGAGACAGGTGCGGTCGCGCGTCATTGGCAGGCAGGATGCTGCGCAGCATGTCGCGCAAATTCCCGGCGATGGTGCATTCATTGACCGGATAGGCGATCTGGCCGTTCTCGACCCAGAACCCGGCCGCCCCGCGCGAATAATCGCCGGTGGTGGCGTTGATCGCGCTGCCGATCAGCGAGGTCACCAACAGGCCGGTGCCCATCTCGGCGATCAGGTCGTCGCGGCTTTTGTCGCCTTGGGTCAGAAACACGTTGGTTACCGCGGGCGACGGCGCCGAGGACACCCCGCGCGAGGCGCTGCCGGTGCTGGGCAGGCCCAGCTTGCGCCCGGTGGCAAGGTCCAGCGACCAGCGTTTCAGGACACCGTTTTCGACAATCGCGCTGCGGGTGACGGGCAGGCCTTCGGCGTCAAAGGGCCGGGTGCCGGTCAGGCGCGGAACCGACGGGTCTTCGATCAGCGACAGGGTGCCGGGCAGCACCTGTTCACCCATCGCATCGCGCAGCCACGATGCGCCGCGCGCAATAGCGGCGCCGTTGATCGCACCCAGCAGGTGCCCGATCAGCGAGGCGGCGATCCGTTCATCGAACAGCACCGGATAGGCGCCGGATTTCGATTTGCGCGCCCCGGCCCGCGCCAGAGTGCGTTCGGCGGCAATGCGGCCGATCAGGTCGGCATCGGGCAGATCGGCCTGATAAATCCGGCTTTCGCCGTAATAGTCGCGCTCCATCCCCGAGCCGGTGCCGGTGATCGCCACAGCCGAGGTCGCGCGGTCGCTGCGGCCATAGCCGCCGGAAAAGCCGTTGCTGGCAGCCAGATGCAACTGGCGACGGCCATAAGCGGCCGAGGCGCTTTGAACCTGACTGATGCCCTTGACCGCCAAAGCGGCGGCTTCGGCGCGCGCGGCGTCGTCTTGCAAGGCGGCGGGGCTGGGTTCGGGGCTGGGATCAGCCAGTTCCAGCGCCTCGATATCCCAGCTTTGCGCCAGTTGCGACGGATCGGCCAGACCGGCGGTCGGGTCTTCGGGCGCCTCGCGGGCCATGGCGACCGCACGTTCGGCCATCTCGCGCATGGTCTGGGGCCGGGTGTCCGAGGCCGACACACAGGCCTGTCGGGTGCCGATCAGCACCCGCAGCCCGATATCGGTGCCTTCCGAGCGCTCGGCCTGTTCCAGCTGACCGCCGCGCACGTCGATCGACAGCGACGTGCCGCTGACCGCCATAGCATCCGCCGCCTCGGCCCCGGCGCGATGCGCCGCCTGCAAAAGCTGTTCGGTCAGGTCTGATAAGGTCTGTGCCATCACGCCCCAGTCTGGTGTTTCACCTTGCACCTAGAATGCGAAACCGCCCCGTGCAAGATTTCACGGGGCGGTTTTGCCGATTGATTCAGCGAATGCTGCTTTTTTCGGCCTATTTCAACTGTTGGCCATTGGCCAGAACATGGCCGTCTTCGGTCACAGTGATATCCGAAACCAACGTGTCTACGCCACCGCCGGGCCGGGCGAACATGCCCAGCATCATGCGCAAACCCATCACCCGGTCGCTTTGCAGCAGGCCCATCGCCACCAGCTTGTCCATCAGGCCGTTGCCGCCCTCAAGCCGCAGATTCAGCGACCCGGTCGGCGCAGGCAGGCCATTGAACGTGACCAGATCGGCGTTGTTGAAGGTGAACGCGCCATTGCCGGTCAAAGAGGCGCCCGCGATCGACAGTTCCAGATCGTTGACGTCCAGCGCGTGCAATTCGCCCACCGGACCGTCCAGATCCTCGACTGCGGCGGTGTCAAAGATATCGACCGCCCAGTTGGCCAGACCGGTCATATCCACAACCAGATTGGCCGGATCGCGCGGCAATTGCTTGGTCGGGTCGAACAGGTTCCAGATCATATCGCTGATCGTCAGGCCTTTCAGCGCCGTTTTCAGTTTGAAATCAACCGGATCGTCGGTCCGGATCATCGGCATCTCGACTTGGAAATCGCTGGAGTCGATCTGCATCGAGACTTCGGGAAGTGGCATTTTCGAACTGGTGACCGTGACTCCGACCCCGCGCTGCGCACCGCCATAGCGCATCGATGGCGCGTCCAGTGCGAAATTGACGGACCCCGCCGCAGCCCGCGCATCAACGGTGCCGCTTTCGACATTGTCGGCGAAATCCAGCGCCAGCGTCGCCGGGCCGTAGGTAAAGCTTGAATCGCTGCGGATGCCCGAGGCGATCAGCGCGCTCATATCCGAGTAATCCACCTTTTCCGGCATGGTTGAATTGGTCGAGGTTTGAATATCGGTGACTGCGACCTTCATTTTCAAATGGCCGTCGCCCTGATCTTCGGGGGCGATGGCGCCGAAGTCGATGCTTAGGGCATCTGCGGCAAGGTTGGATTTCAGCAGCATCATCGCGCCATTGGGCGTGACGTTATACGTGCCCGCCAGCCCGGCAATCGCCGCATCGGCCGAGATTTCGTTCAGGCCGTCTTCGGCAGCCAGCCCGTCAAACGATGCACCAACGGCCTTGGCCGAGAAATCATAGGTCAGGGATTCGCGGCTGCCGCTGGCAATGACCTCAAGACCGCTTTGCACGATGGTGACGGTGGTGGTCAGCTTTTTGCCATTCTCGGGCGTGAGCACCACGTTCATCGGATAGGTCGCCGGTGCCGAGATCGACACGGTGCCGTTCTTTTGTTCGGTCAGCGTCAGCGTGCCGATTGGCGCGGTCAGCGAGATGCCCTGTGCGGCATAGCTGAACACCGTGTTCGACACGGTCAGGGTGCGACCCTTTTGCGAAACGTCGCCGGTGATCTGCTCGTTCGACATTGCGGCAATCGCGGTGATGTTTTCCCAGACCTCTTTCGCGGACACATCCGCCAGCGCCGCCTGACCCGAAACAAGCCCTGCAATAAGGGCGACAGTTGAAATCGTGCTACGATTGAGCATACCGAACCTTTCCGAACAACTTACAGCGTCCCAGCTTCGACTTTCGCATCGGGGCGGTCAAGGGCATGATGGGCCGTGTCACGCGACAGGAGGAACGATGTTGGACATGACAGGTAAAACCGTGCTGATCACCGGCGCCAGCCGGGGCATCGGCGCAGCGGCCGCGCGGGAATTTGCGGCGGCCGGGGCGAATGTGGCGCTGGTCGCGCGCGGGGCCGAGGCGATCTCGGCTCTGGCACAGGACATCGGTGCGGCGGCCCTGCCCATCGTCTGTGACATGGCCGATTTCGACGCGGTTCAGGCGGCGGTCGCGGCATGTGTGGCGCGGTTTGGCGGGCTGAACGTGCTGATCAACAACGCGGCGGTGATCGACCCGATCGGGCATCTGGACACGGTCGATCCGGCCGAGTGGTCGCGGCTGATCGACATCAACCTCAAAGGCCCGTTCTATGCGATCCGCGCCGCACTGCCGGCAATGATCGCTGGCGGCGGTGGCACTGTTCTGACCGTCAGTTCCGGCGCCGCCCATGGCCCGATGGAAGGCTGGAGCGCCTATTGCAGCTCGAAAGCCGGGGCGGCGATGCTGACCCGGTGTCTGGACCTTGAATGCCGCGAACAGGGCATCCGCGCGATGGGCCTGTCGCCCGGCACCGTCGCCACAAGGATGCAACGTCAGATCAGCGCCAGCGGCATTAATCCGATCAGTCAACTTGACTGGACCGCGCATATCCCGGCTGAATGGCCCGCGCGCACGCTGCTGTGGATGTGCAGCCCCGAGGCCGACGATTTCATCGGCCAAGAGATTGCGCTGCGGGATGAAACGATACGAAAACGGGTAGGGCTGATTTGATGATCGAACTGGATAAGACCGAAACGCGCTGGACCATCACCATCAATCGGCCTGACAAGGCGAATTCCCTGACCAAGGACATGCTGCGCGAGCTTGAAGTCATGGTCTCGGACGCCGCCAAGGCCGATGTGCCGGTTCTGGTGCTGACCGGCAAGGGCAAGGTGTTCTCAGCCGGGGCCGATCTGGACGAGGCCCGCGCCGGGCTGGCCACCGATGGCGTGTGGGAACGGCTTTCGGGACGGCTGGCGACGCTGAACGGTCTGACGATCTGTGCGCTGAACGGCACGCTGGCCGGTGGCGCGTTCGGCATGGCGCTGGCTTGCGACCTGCGGATCGCGGTGCCGGGGGCGAAATTCTTTTACCCGGTGATGAAGCTGGGCTTCCTGCCGCAACCCTCGGACCCGGGGCGTCTGGTGGCGCTGGTCGGGCCATCGCGGGCCAAGCTGATCCTGATGGGCGCGGCCAAGCTGACCGCCGACGAGGCGCTGAGTTTCGGCCTGATCGACCGC
>NZ_JBFHDW010000196.1:0-5045 GCF_041584535.1 Actibacterium sp.
AGCGCCAGCCAGATCAGCGCCCCGCCGGCCAGCACCAGAAACGGCACCATCGCCAGATTGACAGCGGTCCAACCCACCTGCGCGGTGCCGCCCGAACAATTCATCAGCCCGCCCGAGGCCAGCGACGCGAAAGTCACCCCGCCGAACACGATCAGGTCGTTCAGGCCCTGAACCTTGCCGCGTTCCTCGGGCGCATACGCGCCTGCCAGCATGGTCGTGGCGCCGATAAAGCCAAAGTTCCAGCCGATCCCCAGCAGCGCCAGCGCGATAAAGAAATTCTCAAGATCGACACCGTTCAGCGCCACCAGACCAGCCCCGGCAAGGATCGCCAGACCGGTTGCCACCACTTTTTCCACCCCGAATTTGGCGATGAAATGGCCGGTAAAGAACGATGGAATATACATCGCCAGCACATGGGTCGTCACCACGTTGGCGGCATCGGCCTTGTCAAAACCACAGCCCACAACCGCCAGCGGCGTCGAGGTCATCACCAGATTCATCAGCGCATAGGACACCAGCGCACAGATGATCGCCACCGCGATGCGCGGGGTCTGCAACAGCTCAAGCCTTGAGCGGCCGCGCGGGGCGTCATGTGCCGGAACCGGCGGTTTCGGGATGTCGAGAAACAGGAACAGGAATGAGCCGACAAGGTTGATCCCCAGCACCACCAGATAAGTGCCCATGAACGGCACGATCATCGCGTCGGCCGTGACCTTGACCAGTTGCGGCCCGATCACCGCCGCCGCCAGCCCGCCCGCCATCACGTAAGAGATCGCCTTGGGGCGGAACGCCTCGGAGGCGGTATCGGCAGCGGCAAAGCGATAGAACCCCTGCGCCGACATGTAGATCCCGGTAAAGAGCGACCCCAATAGGAAGATCGGGAACGAGGCCTGATACAGGCCATACGCGCCGATCGCCGCCCCCAAAGCGCCGCCGCCGGTGCCGACAAAAAACCCGGCGCGGCGTCCGAATTTCTGCATCAGCGCCGAAATCGGTGTCGCCGTCAGCATCGACCCCAGCACGATCATCGAGATCGGCAGCGTCGCGAAACAGGCATTTTTCGCCAGCGATTGCCCGGCCAGCCCGCCAATGGTGAAAATCATCGGCATCTGCGCCCCAAGGAACGCCTGTGCCATGACAAGAAACATCACATTGCGCCGGGCGCGGGCGTTGTCGGGGGCGGGGGTGTCGGTCAGTGTGCTCATGATGCTGCCATACTGTGCCCCCATGACGTTGAAAAGACGCCACAGATGCAGAAGATACGATATATTGTCGTAACGTTGCGCCCAGTTTCGGGGGCGCGGCGGATTCTGGCCTCCGGCGGGGATATTTTCACGAAGAAGAAGGGGCGCGGCATGGTTGGGCGGATCATCGAGACCACGGATTGTCTGGCCGAAGGCGCGGCGCATCTGGTGGCGGTCGAGCCGCGGTTCGGCCGGGCGCTGGAGATGACCGGGCCGCTGCCGTTGCGGCGGCGCGAGGACGGGTTCACGGCGCTGATGGATGCGATTGTCAGCCAGCAGGTTTCGGTGGCGGCCGGGAACGCGATCTGGGGCCGGTTGCAGGCAGCGGGTCTGACCGGGCCGCGCAAGGTGATCCGGGCCAGTGATGACGATTTGCGGGCCTGTGGCCTGAGCCGACAAAAGATCCGCTATGCGCGGGCACTGGCGTCGGCGCGGATCGATTATGCGGCGCTGCGCGCGCAACCGACCGAAGAGGTGATCGCCACGCTGACGCAGGTGCCGGGGATCGGGCGCTGGACGGCGGAAATTTATGCGATGTTCAGTCTGGGACGGGCCGATGCCTTTGCGCCGGGCGATCTGGCCTTGCAAGAGGCGGTGCGGATGTTGTTTGAGCTGGAAGCACGGCCCAAGGAAAAGGCCTTGCGCCAGATGTCTGAACCCTGGGCCCCGTGGCGGGGCGTTGCGGCGCGGGCGCTTTGGGCTTACTACCGCGTGGCAAAAGAACGGGAAGGAATCCGATGACCAGAGTTTTGAAAAGCGCCCGGCGCGGCCCGGCGATTGGCGATGCTTCGTCGCTGGTGATTTTTCTGCACGGCTATGGCGCGGATGGCGCGGATTTGCTGGGCCTGTCCGATCCGCTGACGCCGCATATGCCGGGCACCGCCTTTATCGCCCCCGACGCGCCCGAGCGCTGTGCCGCCGCGCCGATGGGCTATCAGTGGTTCCCGATTCCATGGCTTGACGGATCCAGCGAAGAACAGCGCGACGCCGGGATGGAGCGGGCCGAGGACGATCTGAACGCCTTTCTGGATCAGGTCATAGCCGAAGAGGGTCTGACCCCTGATCGGGTGATCCTGTTCGGGTTTTCGCAAGGCACGATGATGTCGTTGCAGGTGGCGCCGCGGCGGTTAGAGCCGTTTGCCGGCGTTGTCGGGTTCTCGGGGCGGTTGATGCATTCGGAATGGCTGGTGGATGAGGTGATCAGCCGCCCGCCGGTTCTGCTGGTGCATGGCGACATGGATGACATGGTGCCGCCGCAATCGCTGCCCGAGGCTGCCGAGGCGCTGAGTGAGGCCGGGTTCGACGTCTATGCCCATGTCATGAAGGGCACCGGCCATGGCATCGCGCCCGACGGCCTGTCGGTGGCGCTGGCGTTCATGCGCAACCGTCTTGGGATGGAAGAAGACTAGAACGCCGACCAAAGCGACGGCTCGGCCATTTCAAGGGAATTCCCGGCCGGGTCGCGGAAATAGATCGAGCGCGGCCCGTGGGGCCAATGAAAATCGGCCTCGATCTGAACGCCTGCCGCAAGCAGCGCCGCGCGCCATGCGCTGAGATCTGGTTCCGGCACCGCGAAACATGCATGGCCGGGGCCGGGCGCGCCGTGAGGTGGCACCGGCATCGCCGGGTTCAGCGGCGGTTTCACGGTCTCGTCGGGGTTGAAGATCAGCAGCACCCCGGTGCCGACCCGGAAAAACACATGCCGGTTGCCGATCCGGGTCAGTTTCTCAAGCCCCAGCACGCCGCCATAAAACGCCTCGGCCGCGTCCAGATCGCGGGCGTAAAGCGCGGTCTCTAGCATCGCGGTCAGGCGCGGGGCAGGGGGATTCTGGGTGCTCATGCGATAAGCTTAAACTTTGAGCAGGATTTTGTCAGTCTCTGTCATTGGCCTGTGATCTGCGCGGGTTAGGGGTTTTCCTGCGAACCTTGGCATATGTAGGGCTTGTCAGACGAAACAGGCCATATATAGTAAAGTTGTGCTGGGGCGGGTTGCTCCCGCCTTGGTGCCGGATACAGGCAGACAGGGCGGAGGCGGAGTCACTTCGATGGACGGCGATTTCAGAACAACATTCGTACATCAACCCGGCGGGCTGAAGCATCACCCGGCGCTGGTGTTGAACGCGGATTACCGGCCCTTGTCCTATTACCCCTTGTCGCTGTGGCCATGGCAGGAAGCGGTCAAGGCGGTGTTTCTGGACCGGGTGGATATCGTGGCCGAATATGATCATGTGGTCCGAAGCCCCACCACCACCATCAGGATACCGTCGGTTGTTGTCCTGAAAGATTACGTCAAACCTCAAAAGCGCGTGGCCTTCACGCGCTTTAATCTTTTCTTGAGGGACGAATTTTCCTGCCAATATTGCGGCGGGCGCGGTGATCTGACCTTTGACCATGTCGTGCCTCGGGCGCGCGGCGGCATTACCAGTTGGGAAAACGTGGTCGCGGCCTGTTCGCCCTGCAACCTGCACAAGGGCTCGAAAAGTCTGAAACAGGCGGGAATGGCGCTGCGAAAAGCCCCGCGTCAGCCCGGCGCCGAAGAGCTGCGCAATGTCGGACGCAAGTTTCCTCCGAACCATCTGCATAAAAGCTGGATGGATTTCCTGTATTGGGATGCGGAACTGGACGCATAGGGGACATAGACTCTCGCAATTACTGATCTTACTGCTAGACTCTGCAGTGCAGCACTTGGCCGTTCTGGCGTTAAAGCTGTGGCGCAACTGGTAGAGGCTAATGGTTTTTCGCGTAATTCCGGTCGACCCGTTTGATCTGATCATCTTTGGCGGCACCGGCGATCTGGCGCAGCGCAAGATTTTCCCGGGTCTGTATCGTCGCTATCACGGCGGGCAGATTCCCGATGACGCGCGGATCATCGCCGCCGCACGGTCCGAGATCGACGTGGACGAATTCCGCGCCATATTGCGGCACTCGCTTGAGACCTATGTCTCGCCTGCCAGCCATGACCCCGACGCGATCGAGGCCTTCCTGAACAACTGTCATTACGTGACCATGGACGGGCGCGGCGAGGTCGGCTGGCGTGAGCTGGCCGAGATGATGCGCCCCGGTGTGATCCGTGCGTTTTATTTCTCGGTCGGGCCCAGCCTGTTCGGAGAATTGGCCGAGCGCCTGCATGAATGGGAAATCGCCGATGCCGACAGCCGGATCGTGGTCGAGAAACCCTTTGGCCATGATCTTTCGACCGCGCGGGAACTGAACCAGACGCTGGCCGAGCATTTCGACGAACATCAGATTTACCGGATCGACCATTATCTGGGCAAGGAAACCGTGCAGAACCTGATGGCGGTGCGCTTTGCCAATATGCTGTTCGAACCGTTGTGGAATGCCCGCAACGTCGATCACATCCAGATCACCGTGGCCGAGACCGTCGGCGTCGGTGGCCGGGCCGAATATTACGACCGCTCGGGCGCGATGCGCGACATGGTGCAGAACCACATGATGCAATTGCTGTGCCTGATCGCGATGGAGCCGCCCTATGCGTTTGAACCCGACGCGGTGCGGGACGAAAAGCTTAAGGTGATCCGGGCGCTGGACCCGGTGCATGCCGAAGATATCGTGCGCGGCCAATACGAGGCCGACGAGGCCGGGAAATCCTATCACGACGATGTGGAAAATCCCGACAGCCGCACTGAAAGTTTCGTGGCGATCAAGGTCAACGTGTCGAACTGGCGCTGGAAGGGCGCGCCGTTCTATCTGCGCACCGGCAAGCGCCTGCGCGAGCGGACCTCGGAAATTGCCGTGGTGTTCAAGGACCCGCCGCATTCGATCTTTGGCGAGGAAAACGCG